>VAYK01000055.1:6362-7685 GCA_005884985.1 Actinomycetota bacterium
AAGACCAGGATCGAGCGCAACCGCTCCGTGGCCTGGAGGTCGTTCTCGGCGCGGATCAGCGCGTAGATCGGGCGCTCGCTTCGCTCCAGGTAACGGAGCAGGATCTCCTGGCCGAGGAAGCCGGTGGCGCCGGTCACCAGGAGGGCGTCGCCAGCCGGTTTCCGGGTGTGCGTGTAGCCATCCATCATCTCGACCTCCTACTCGGGGCAGTCTGGTCCCGGGCCTCGCGCCAGGGAGAGGATCTTCCTGAAGCCTTCTTGGCGCTTCCTAAAGCTTTCTTGACCTATCTACTCGCTGGGTCCCTCCTAAGCGGTGCCCAGCGGGCTGAAATCTGAAGACGAGCGAGGGTAGCTCGGCTACGCTCGCACGCGTTCCCCTGAGGCCGCGGACCTCTCGATGGCGTCGATGAACTCGTGGCGGCGGACGGCGTCGGCGAAGTCCGGGACGGTGTGAGTCCCATTCTCGATGTCAGCCGCGAACGCCGCGTAGGCACGCCCGACGTTGTAGGCGGGCGTTCCGTTCAGGCTGGTGAGTTCGGGCCATTTCTCTTTCAATGCCGCCGGGACAGCAAGGTCGGTGATCTTGTCCTGCCCGTTCGCACCCGCTACGGCCAGGGGAAAGATTCCGGGGAATGGAGCGTCAGCGGTAATCCGTAGCGTCGATCTGGTCGGCCGCCGTCTTCATGATCTGTTCGCCTGTCTCCTCGATCGTCATGAGCGGCCTGCGAAGGGCCGACGCGGCCGACAGGTCGGCGAACTCGCCCAGTACGTAGTTGAGGGTGTCCAAGCTGTGGCCGACGGCGATCGTGAGCGCGTTGGCCCCGTTTGTCTCGTCGAGCATGTAGGCATTGGCCTGAACCACGCTGCCACCCGCGACCGACACCCCGACCATGGTCGTCGACAGGACCTCGCCGACGTATCCGTCGCTGAGCAGCTCTTGGATGAACCCGATCGCCGGGGCCTGGCGGCCTTGCAGACCCACGACCGTGCGCACTCCCTGCTCGGCGGCCAGCGCGGCCATCGCTCGTGCGTCGTCGAGGTCGCGCCCGAGTGGCCACTCGCAATAGACGGCTTTGCCGGCGGCAAGTGCGGCATCGACCAGTTCTCGATGGCGGGGGGCCTTGACCGTGACAGCAACCACGTCGATGTCTGGCTGGGTCACCATCTGCTCGTGGTCTGAGAACACCGCGCTGACCCCGAATACCTCGCCCAGGGTGCGCGCGGATTCTGCGCTGTGCGTGCTGAGTGCCCGAATCTCGTAGGTCGGTAGCGCGCGCAGCGCCGGGATGTGGGCGGTGGCGGCCCAGCCCCGGTGAGGGCTGAC
>VAYK01000055.1:7751-9700 GCA_005884985.1 Actinomycetota bacterium
ATCTCGCGATTGATGATGAGGACCTTGTTCACCGCGCTGCGGACGCCGTACGCCGCCTGCGCGCGAGCATCCTCCAAGGGCAACGAGTACTCGTTGATCCGGTGCAGTCCTTCGTCGAGGTCCGACACGATCTTCTGCGTCCCCACGATGAAGATGACGCGCCCGGCGCCGCTGGCGTACGGTCCGAGCTGACTGCCGCTCATCGAGGCCGCCAGCAACGCCCCCCTCTCGGTAATCGCGTGCACGCTGCCCAGCATCACGTCCGGCGCCGCGGACAGGCGGCGGATCTCGTCGGCCTGGGTGTCGCGGTCCAGGCTCCAGACCCGCGGTCGAAGGGCGTCGTAGCGGGAAGACCCCTCGATCTCATCGATGATTCCCGAAATCTCGAGCGATTGCGATGCGCCGCTGTGAACTTGCGATCCGTCCGGGATGAGGTCGAGGACGATTCGTTTCGCTTCGACCGGGGACGACGCCCGGAGCGCCCGGATGCCGTTGTCCTCGAGGGCGGCCGCGGTCCGGAGCACTCGGGCGTCGTCCGCCAGGGTGCCGAACCGACGCTTGATGGACTGATCGAGTTCGAACTGGACTTCGGTGGTCACGGAGCGCTCCTTTCGGGGGGACTGCGTCGCCCTCTATGCTTGCATGTGCAAATACCTTACCTTATTTAGGTGCACATGCAAATACTTCCTGAGACCGACATCGCAGAGCACTTCGACCGGCTCGTAGCCGATCAGGTGCCGGGCCGGCGTGGATTGGAAGCCTGGGGGTCGCTACTGCGGGCCCACGCCACGCTCATGCGCCGACTCGACACGGAGCTGGAGCGAGAGACGGGTCTGGCCCTGGCCGACTTCGACGTCCTCGCTCAGCTGGCGAAGGCCCACGGTGAGTTGCGCATTACAGAGCTGGCGGACCGGGCGCTCATCTCTCGGTCGGGCATGAGCCGTCGCGTCGGCCGGCTAGTCGATGAAGGCCTCGTCCGCCGAGACAGAGCGCGTAGCGACGCCCGCGGTGTCGTAGTCGCGCTCACACAGGCGGGCATGGCCCGTCTCGGTGAGACGGCGCCCGTCCATGCCCGCGGGATCTCGAAGCTGTTCGTTGCCCAGCTCGATGACCAGGAGCTCGCGCTTCTCGAGCGTGCTCTGAACAAAGTCATCGTCGACTGCTCCTTTGGCTGAGACCCATCTGCGGCCACAATCGCTGGCGATACGATGATTTCGGCTTAGCTATGGGCATCGTGCTTTCTGTTCCATGGATGTTCCATCCGCAGGATGCGGCGTTCAGCAGATCGCAGGAATGCCTGCAGCAGAGCCACAAGCCCCGATAGCTCAGCTGGATAGAGCGACTCCCTCCTAAGCGGTTCCCGATCGGACAGCGAGTGGCTTCTTCACGATGGCGCCAGCCGCGCTGTCGCCTTCACGCGAAAGCGCTACTGCGTTCTCAAGCCGCGCAGAGTGTCGCTTTGCATGGGAAGCAGTACCTACTGTTCTGACCCCTGAGCGCCGCCGGGAAGGAACCTGGCACCGCAGCGCTTGACGCATCGGATCGGCGACCCCAGCCAGGGCACATAGGATTGGACCGTGCCGTTCACGCTCAGGAACCTCAAGGAGGACCTGGAGGACCTCGGGTCCAGGTTCGACGGCGCGCCGGACCTGGAGTTCCGCTTGGCGACCGAGGCGCTCGAGCTCGAGAAATCCGGCCTGAGCTACCAGCGCGTCCCGCCCGGCTATCGCTTTCCGTACGGTCACACGCACAAGAAGCAGGAGGAGGTGTACGTGGTCCTGCGCGGGAGCGGGCGGATGAAGGTCGACGACGAGATCGTCG
Organism: Actinomycetota bacterium; assembly: GCA_005884985.1. GTDB lineage: Bacteria > Actinomycetota > Thermoleophilia > Solirubrobacterales > 70-9 > AC-56. The sequence continues at coordinate 9,573 of VAYK01000055.1, forward strand.
AGCTCGAGGAATGGTACGCGGTGCGCGTCCCGCCCGGTACGTGGCGAGGCTACGAGGCCGGGCCGGAGGGCCTCGAGATCCTCGTCATCGGCGCGCCCAATCTCGGCGAGGCTCCGCGCGAAGACGTC
>VAYK01000055.1:9757-11300 GCA_005884985.1 Actinomycetota bacterium
GCGAGGCTACGAGGCCGGGCCGGAGGGCCTCGAGATCCTCGTCATCGGCGCGCCCAATCTCGGCGAGGCTCCGCGCGAAGACGTCGAGGGCCAGCGCGACTGGTGGGCTGACTAAGGCGAGCCGAGCGAGCCCGTCCTCGTCGGCCGGAATCAATACCTCGCTCTCGATTGCCCCCGCCCCGCCCATCGCGCACCAGGCGGCGCGGCCATATGCCCAATCGATTCCGACATAGTTCATGCCGGGTCTCCTCTCGCTCCGAACAGCAGTTGCCAACCGCCGTTCTAGTGAGCGTGGCGGAGGCCCCTTTTCATTTCGGAGCGGGCGGGCGCTCCGTCATGACATTCCATGCAAAGCGGCACTCCTGTGGCCCCGCGGAGCCACGCCTCCAATGCGCGAAGAACAGAACGTTGCCGCTGGGACAGCGAACCGGAAAGCCCTCTAGTTCAATCGGAATCCCCCTCGCCAGTTCTCTCCCATTTGCACTCGTTTCCGGGCGGTACGATCCCTCGCGGCTCAGTGATGCGGCAGATTTCCAGAAACATGTGCCATGGAAGTGCCATCCATGCCCGCAGCGTTTCGGGCGCAGATGGCAGAAACCGCATTAGATAGCCAAGGCCCCGATAGCTCAGCTGGATAGAGCGACTCCCTCCTAAGGAGTAGGCCGCAGGTTCGAGTCCTGCTCGGGGCGTCCGGCCCCGCCGCTCTTCGAGCCGAAGGATGCAGCGCGAGGGGGGCTGCGTACCGCCCCTCGTAGCGCGGTCACGCGCGAGATACTGCGTGGGGCCGATGGCCGACCCGACTCCGGTGCGCCAGAAGATCCGCTTTCGAGACAGGCCGCATCGCAGCCTCGACGAGCGCATCACTGCGCGCTTTCCTGCGATCGCCCGCTACACGGCCGCTCGCGTCGCCCGAATGCCTCCGAGCTCGCGGCTGCGTCAGAGGCTCTTGGCGCGATCCGTCAGTCGTGGCTTTGCGGCGATCAAGCGCGGCGATCTCGAATTCGTGCTCACCGCCTTCTATGACCCAGACGTCGAGTGGCACGGCACCGTCGGCGGGCTGGATGAAGGAAGCCTGCGTCGCGGCCATCAAGAGGTGATGCGGGGGTTCGACGACTACTTCGCGGTTTGGGAGCGGCTGGACCTGAGGCCCGAGGAGATCATCGACACGGGCGACCAGCTCATCGTCTTCGTGCACGAGGTTGCCCGAGGAAGGGAAAGCGGCATAGTCGTTGAGACCGACACCGCGACGATCAGCACCTTCCGAGAAGGCATTGTCGTGCGCGTCAGGAGCTTCATGGACCGCTCGCAGGCCCTCAAGGCCGCCGGACTTTGGGAGTAGGCGATGTCGCAAGAGAACGTCGAGGTCGTGCGGCGGTTCTACTTTGAGGGGAGGCTGGACCTCGCCACGGCATTCGAGCACGAGGGTGTCGTACGTGGGCTTCTTGCGTCGCTCGAACCACTTGTGGATGAGGGGTTCGAGGCGGTCTTCGATCCAGCCGCGGCCAGCGGGTTGGGCGACTTTGATCCCGTGCGCCCCGGACTC
>VAYK01000055.1:11483-24742 GCA_005884985.1 Actinomycetota bacterium
AGGGCGGTGGCGGGTGTAAGGCACCCCGCCCGCTCGGGCGTGGCACCGCGCTCGGCAAGGAGAAGGCCAGCCTCGCCCAGCATCTTCGCCGTCGCCAGGTATCCGGGGTGCCCGTCGGCGTCGACCTCGATCCCCACCTCGTGTCCTGCGGTGGTGCGGGCCGCGATGGACATGCGCCACTGCCAGCCTTCGAGGCGCTCGGCCGCCGGGCCGTATCCGGACGAGGGGAGGATGGCCCCAAGCGCGCCGGCCATGCGGCGGCGCACCGATGGCTGGGCACGGGCAACGCGTCCCAGCACGGCCTGCGCACTCGCGAGCGCGCCAGCGGCCACGTAGCGGAGCGGAAGCGAGGGCACGGACCCGCGCAAGGCCACCCCCTCCCGGTAACGGAAGGGCTGGCCCGGGGCGCCGCTCTCGGCGGCGACGAGCGCCGCGGTGCGGTGGATGACGGCCGGGTTGATGAACGCGGCGGGCGCCATGGGTGCGATAACCGCGCCGCCCGGGTTGCGTCGGGGGATCACCGAAATCGGACTGCGACGTCGGATCTCCGCGGCGGTGGCCGCGTCCGCGATCAGTGCGGCCGGATCAGTGATGCTCGACGGGTCCTCGCCGCGCGCTGCCGCGACCAAGCTCTGGAGGGTGCCGCCCGAGACCATGTCCGAGGGTCGGGGCAGCCCGGGAGGTCCCTTCACGGTTACCTGGAGGTCTGCCTCCACAAGGCCCTCGCCCCAGCGCTCGCGCGCCGTCTCCGCGGCGAGCAGGACCGAGAGGTCGGCCGGCAGCGACTCGAACCCGCACACCTGTACGAGCTTGATCCCGGCGTTGGCCGCCCGGGCGTCGAAGTCGTCGATGATCCTGCGAACGAACGGGATCTCCCCCGTCAGGTCGGCGTAGTGCGCTGCACCGGCCACGCAAGCTTCGATCACGGGCCTGCCGTACGTCGTGTACGGCCCGACGAGGTTGAGAACGACGCGGGTGCGGGAGGCCATGGCTGCCAGGGAATCCGGGTCGTCGACGTCGGCCACGATGGTCTCGGGCGCACTCGCGCCCGCCTCGCCGAGCACCCGCTCGAGCTTCACGGGATCGCGCGCCGCTGCCGCCCAGCGCGTTCCGGTCTCGGGAGCCCGCTCGGCCAGGTACGCCGCGACGCGGCGGCCGGTCACTCCCGTCGCCCCGAAGACGACTACGTCAAGGTCTCGGTCGCCCACGACCGCCGACGATATCGGCCGCCGCCGGCTCAGGGGCCGACCGCCGTGTGAGACGCTCTTGCCGTGAGCCACGGCCGCAAGACGATCGTCCTCGGGCTGCTCGTCGCGCTCGCGCCCATCGGCGCGGGCTGTGGCGGGGGGGCGACCACCTCCCAGCCTGTTCCACCCCCCGAGGTCGCGCAGAAGCTGCCCAAGCTTCCCAGGCGCTGGCAGGTGCACCGCGACCGGTCGATCGGCTACGCGATCGGAAGGCCGCCCGGCTGGCAGGTGACGCGGAGCCGGACGGCCGGCGTCAACGCCGTCCTGATCCGCTCGCCGGACCACCTGCTCGCGGTCACGCTGGTGGCCGCTCGCGACCCTGAGGCGCTTGGCGTGCCGCTGGAGCAGTTCGCTACCACAACACTCGCGGCTTTGCCGGGGTTCAAGACGCGGCTCAAGCCGAGCAAGCCGCGGGCGTTCCCGGGAACGCCGCTCGATGCCGTCGAGACGGTGGGGAACGGGACCACGAAGGCGAGGGGGATCAAGGAGCGGGCGGCGCTGCTCGTCCTGCGCCGTGACAGCGTCGTCAACTACACCGTGGCCATCGTCGAGAACGCCCGTCGCTCGTACTCGGCGAAGGACCGCGCGGTGGCCCTGAGGATGATCCGCACGCTCCGCGACCAGCCCATCGGCCGGCCGGTGGCGCCCTAGCGCTGTGACCCGGGCTTGCCGCGACGTCCGGCTTCGCGGCTACTCGCCCCGGTCGGGGCGCTCCGGGTAGAGCTCGTCGATCGTGACCAGCGCCCGAAACGGCGCGCCGGCGGCCTCGGCGATCGCCTCGCCGCCGCCGGCAAGGCGATCGACGACGCAGACGGTCCCCACCACCTCGAGGCCCTCCTCGCGCATCCGCTCGATCGCAGCAACGGTCGATCCTCCGGTTGTCACCGTGTCCTCAACAACGAGGCAGCGGGTCCCGGCTTCCACCGGGCCCTCCACCCAGCGCTGAAGGCCGTGGGCCTTGCGCTCCTTGCGGACGAAGAAGCCGACCAAGCCCTCGCCGCCCGGGACCGCGATCGCAGCGCAGGCGAGCGGGATCGCCGCCATCACCGGACCTCCCACCGCCTCGGCGCCGGCCCCCCGGGCGGCGGATGCCAGCAGCTCACCCGCGGCCCGGAAGCCGGCCGGGCGCAGGAGCGCACGGCGGGCGTCCACGTAGTAGGAGGCGCGCTGCCCGCTCGACAGCGTCACCTCGCCGATCACCAAGGCATGCTTGCGAAGCTCGGCGAGGAGCCTAGCCGTGGCTACGTCGCCGCCGGTTGACGTTGGCTCAACCGTAGACGTAGATTGACATTCCGATCTTCACCCAGTCGTAGATGAAGATCGACTCGGGGATCGGGTTGCGCACGCAGCCGTGGCTGGCCGGATATGGCGGCACCGAGTGGTAGCCGTGGATCGCGTAGCCCCCGTGCCAGTAGACCGAGTAGTACATCCCCTCGGAGTTGTAGCCCGGCTGGCGGGTGTAGAAGTGGTAGTGGCCGCGGATCGTCGGGGTCGCCGGGGCGCCAGTGGCGACATGGAACGTGTACTGAGGCTTGCCGTGGTTGGCGAACACCATGACCTGCTTCGAGATGTCGACCTCCACGTGCTTGCCGGCGCCGGGGTACTTGAGGTCGAAGTCGCCCCGGCCGTCGGCCAGCTTCTTGAAGATCCCCGGGGAGGCGTTGAAGGTGCGCTTCATCCCGTTCACCTTGCGGAACGCCATCACCGCAAAGCCGGTCTTTGACCCATAGCGCTTGCCGTGGGTCGAGTAGTAGCCCTGAGCGAGGAGCAGGTGATTAAAGGTCTTGACGGTGCTGTTCCGAACGCCGGGATCAAGATCCGGATAGCGGATCTTGAACTTGCCCGACCTGGCCCAGTCGCGGGCCTGTTGGTCGTTCCCCAGGTGGAGGGCGGACACGCGATAGTGGCCGGGCTTGATCAGCTCGCCCGATCTGAATTTGAAGCGGCCAACGTTCCTGTGTGCGACCCGCTTCACGTACGGGTTCATCTTCTTGACCACGTGGCCGTTGCGCGCGAGCTTGACCCGCACGTGCTGGCCGCGCACGAAGGGATGCAGGTACCCCGCCGCATGCACCTTCTTGCCGGCCCCGAGCTTCCCGTCGCGAATCCCGGCGACTCGCAGCGTGAGCTTCGCGGACCGAGGCTTGGCCGACTGTGTGCGCTGGGCTGGCTTCGCAATCAGCGTTGGCGTCGTCGCCGTCGTCCCCGGCTGGGGCTCAGGCACCGTCGGTGTCGTGGTGGAGGTCGGGTCCTGGCCCTCGCCTGCGGCGATCGCCGAAGGCGCGCCGACGGCTGCCGCCGCGACCATCGCGGCGAGGAGGGCGATGGGACGTCGGCGAGTCACGGGCGGGCATTCTGCCATGGCGCAAGGTTGAAAACGGGCCATAAGCGCCAGATTCCGAATTTCCGGGCCGGCCGCCGCTCAGGGCACGAGTTTCGCCCGCAACGCCCGCACCGGGATCGTGAACAGTGCCGCGCTCACGGCCGCCAGCCAGGCGGTGTGGATGAGGATCTGGACGCCGTCGGGACCGTTGGCCATCCCGCGAGTGATCTCGACCAGGTGGTAGAGGGGCGTCAGCCAGGCGACAGCCTCGACCCAGCCGGGCAGCCGATCGAAGGGGAAGAAGATGCCCGAGAACAGGAACATCGGCGTGATCCCGAGGGTGAAGAAGTAGCTGTAGAGGCCGCCGAGCGCCACGAACGGCGGGATCAGGATCGCCCACGGCGAGGAGACCAGCCCGAGCGCGGCGACGACCACGAGCACGACCGTGCCGTACAGCGTCGCCCGCGTCGCGCTCCAGGCCAGGTCCCCGGCGACCAGGTCCTGGACCTCGACCGGGGTCGAGAGGACGTTGTCGTACAACCGCAGCTCGTTCATCCGGAAGTAGACGTTGTAGGTGGTCTCGAACGCGGCCGACCACATCGCTGCCGACGCGATCAATCCCGGGGCGACGAAGTCCTTGTAGGGGATGCCGTTGACCTGCGCGACATAGGTGCCGAGCCCGAAGCCGAGCGCCAGCAGGTAGAAGAACGGATCGAGGAAGGTCGGCAGCAGGGCGCCCCTCCACAGCTTCGAGAAGACGCTGGCGTTGCGATACCACACTGCCGCAGCGTGGCGGGGCGACGGCACCAGGTCGGCGGGCGCCCCCTCGGCCACGATCCGGCCCTCGTCCATGATCAGCAGGCGGTCGCACAGCCGCGCCGCCTCCTCCATGTAGTGAGTGCTCAGCAGCAGCGTCACCCCGCGCTCACGCAGCCGCTCCAGCGCCCGCCAGACCGCGAGCCGGGCCTGCGGGTCGAGGCCCGTCGTGCGTCCGCGAGATCGTGGCCGCTCACCCGGCCATCGATCGACTCCACCAGCGCCTCGCCATCGCAGCCGTCGCCCAGCTCAAGCTCGAGGATCTCGCGGACGACGTGCTGGTCCACCAGCCGCCGCGGCTGTCCCTCGGTGACGATCCTGCCGTCGTCCATGATCAATAGCCGATCGCACAGGCGGGCGGCCTCCTCCATGTAGTGGGTCGTCAGGAGCAGGGTCACCCCCTGGCGGCGCAGGCGCTCAAGGGCGCGCCAGACCGCCAGCCGCGCCTGAGGGTCGAGTCCGGTGGTCGGCTCGTCGAGGACGATCAGCTCGGGCTCGTTGACGAGCGCCCTGGCGACGAGCAGCCGACGCTTCATTCCCCCGGACAGGGCCTGGATCCGCTCCTCGGCGCGGTCGGCCAGCAACGCGAACTCCAACAACTCATCGGCCCGCTCCCTCGCGCGTCGGGACTCGACCCCGAAGTAGCGGCCCTGGAAGATCAGGTTCTGGCGGATGGTCAGGTCTCCGTCGAGGTTCGTCTCCTGGGGCACCACGCCGATCCTCGACTTGATCTCGCGTCGCTGCCGCCTGGCATCGAGGCCAAGCACGCGGAGCTCGCCGCCTTCGACAGCGACCAGGCCGTAGATCATCTTCATCGTCGTCGTCTTGCCGGCGCCGTTGGGTCCCAGGAAGCCGAAGCAGATCCCCGGCGGAACCTCGAAGTCGATCCCGTCCACGGCGACGCGGCCCGCATAGCTCTTCTTGAGCCCTCGGGCGAGAACGGCGGCGTGTTCCTCTGAGCGGGCCATCACGAGGTCAGGAGCGCGAACGCGAGCGCGTTGTTGAGGGCGTGGACGGCGATCGTCGGATAGATCGAGCCGGTCTCCTCGTAGACCCACGAGAGCGCGAACCCCAGGAAGGCGAGCTGGGGGACGACGCCGAGGCTCCCCGGACCCGTGTAATGGAAGAGCCCGAAAATCGCCGCCGAGATCAGCCCCGCGACCGGGAAGGAGAGGCGGTGCCGCAGCCCCCCGAAGATGAAGCCGCGGAAGAAGACCTCTTCCGAGAACGGCGCCGCGACGACGATCAGCACTCCCGCCGCAATCGCGCCGAACGCGCCGTTGCCGAAGCCGAGATCGCGAGTGACGTCCTGCTGATGAGGGTGGACCAGGGAGGAGTAGGCGAGAGCCATCACGATGTAGCCGAGGTAGGCGGCGGCCGCGAGGCGGATCGGAGACCGCAGAGGGCGCCTGAGGCCGAGCGCGCCCGGGGACGCGAGGCCGCCACCCACGTTCCTCGTGATCAGGAAGGCAACCCCCACCAGCGTCACGGCGAGCAGGGCCTGGGTGACGAGCCGAGCCGCCAGCGAGTCGAGGTTGGGGTCGAACGCCGAGACTACGCCGACCTCGAGCAGGGTCGTCAACAGCAGCGCTCCGATGCCGCCGGCGACGCGCCCGGGCCCCCAGATCGCCGATGGTTTCCCGGGGGACGGCGCGGGCGCCCGCCCTGGCGGCAGAGGCGTCCCGGAAGCGGGCGGAGGCGGGGGAAGCGACCCGGCCGCGGTCGCCGGCTCGGCCTCGCCCGCGGATGTGGCCGCGTCCTTGACGAGGACGACGGTGTGCGCGAACCGGTCCCCGAGGCGCTGCTTGCGCGCCGAGAACGGGATCAGCACCAGGCCCGCCACCACGTCCACGACCAGCAAGACGTTGCGCACCACCGCCCGGTTCCAGGAGACCGTTCCTCCTCGCTCGTCGGCGACGGTGATCCGCAGGGCGCGCTTCCCCAGCGTCTGGCCCCAGCGCCATTCGGCGACGACGACGTAGTTGAACCAGACGGTGAGCACCGCGAGCACGATCAGCCCCGTGATCGCGGTCTGGTGCGACGTCGCATCGTTCCCCGCCCAGCCGGGCACGATGACGCTGATCGCGATCGACAGCACGATGTAGGCGATCAGGGCGTCGATCGCGATGGCGCCGAGGCGCCGCAGGATGCCCGCGTATCGTGGCTCCACCTGGGCAAGGCCTGAATCGGTCACAGCTGGAGATGGTGCCGGATGGCTTCCAGAGAGTCGATATCCGCGCCTCCTGCCCGATCGATCAAGAGGGCGGGAATGCCCGCGGCGCGCGCCGCGGCGAGGTCGTCCGCCGGTGTGTCGCCGACGTAGAGGGCGTTGGCCGGCGGACAGCCGGCCAGCTCCAGGGCGGGCGCGAAGATCGCCGGGTCGGGCTTGCGCACGCCGGCGAGGGCGGAGGTGACGACGCCGTCGAGCGCGCCACCGAGCCCGCAGCGCTCCAGGACCTCGGGCAGGGAGACGTCCCAGTTCGAGACGCAGACGAGCCTCATGCCGAGCCCGCGCAGCTCGGCCAGCGCCGGCGCAGCGTCGGGAAAGGCCCGGAAGCGGATCGCGGCCATCATCGTCTCGACCGAGATCTCTCGTCCCAGCTCGCGGGAGAGCACCGCGGCGCAGCGGCGGCGCAGCTCCGCGAGCGAGTCCGCGTCGTGCCCCTCGTGGCTGTGATCCCTGTAGTAGTCCATCTCGGCCCGCACCGCCCGGGCCAGGGGCTCGTCCGGCTGGACCCCGAGCGCGTCCGCCAGGTGAATCCAGGGCGGCTCCAGCTCGACCAGGGTGCCGAGCGCGTCGAGCAGGACGGCGCGAGTGGTTGACGCGGCACTACTCACAGGGGCATTCTCACGGAGGAAACCCACCGAGCGGGGGCGAAGGTCACTCGGATGAGGCCGACTTCTGGGAGAGTCACGGGCTGTGATTCCGGCGGCAAGCTTCTGGGGCAGCCACCAGGACCTGGTCTCGGCCGTGGTCACGATGGGCGTGGCGACGGCGATCGCGTTCGCCGTCGACCGCATGGCGATCGCCCGGGCGGGACACGTAGCCGCGAAGGTAGGGGAGGGACCGCTGTCGCGTGCCGCGGAGACGAGGCTACGGCTCATCCGTCGCCTCGTCTTCGTGGTCATCCTGGTGATTGGAGCCGCGCTGGCGCTGAGCCGGTTCACGCAGTTCGAGCGACTTGCCACCGGAATCCTCGCCTCCAGCGCGGTCCTGGGCCTGGTGGTCGGCTTCGCTGCCCGCCAGACGCTCGCCAACCTCGTCGCCGGGATCCTGCTCGCCGTCACTCAGCCGATCCGGATCGGCGACACGGTGACAATCGGGGACGACACCGGCCGGGTCGACGACCTGACGCTGTCCTACACTTACATCGACCCCGGCGATGGGCGGTTGATGGTGGTCCCGAACGAGAGGGTGGCCACCAGCATCGTCTTCAACCACTCGACTGGCGACCGAACGGCGCCAGCAACGGTCTCGGTTTGGGTCCCGCCGGCGGCCGATCTGGAGCAGGCCCGCGGCGTGCTGGAGCCCGCCGGCGCCGCCGAGGTTACCGTCGCCGAGATGACACCCGAGGGCGTCCGGATCGAGCTCAAGGGGCAGCGCGACCACGAGCGCACCCAGGTGGGCGACGAGGAGGCGCAGCTGCGCGAGAGCGCTCACAAGGCGCTGCGCAAGGCTGGGCTCCTCGATCGGCCGTTTGGCGAGTAGGCGACTCCACCCAGGTACCCTTTTCGACCATACGCGAATGACTCAGCGAGGGCGCAAGAGGTATCGTCGCTCGCGGGGGTCCATCCGGCGCAAGGTGCTGGTGGCGTTCGGCGTTCTTGTCGCCGCCATCGCGATCCCTGTGGTCGGGGTCGGCATGTGGGTGCTCAGCGTCCGGGCCGACACTCCCCCGCTCGACCAACTGAAGCCCGTCAGGGAGGGCTCGAACTCGGTCGTCTTCGCGGCCGACGGCAGTCGCCTGGGCTACATCCAATCGGACACCATCCGGCGCCCCGTCAGCGCCTCGAGGATCCCGCAGGTCCTCGAACACGCCACCGTGGCGATCGAGGACGAGCACTTCTACGAGCACAGCGGAGTCGATCCCACAGCCATCATCCGCGCCATGTGGGCGGACCTGAAGGCCGGCAAGCCGGTCCAGGGCGGCTCGACGATCACCCAGCAGCTGGTCCGAAACCTCTACATCGCCAACCCGGAGGAGACCATCGCACGTAAGGTCCGCGAGGCGACCTGGGCGGAGGAGTACGAGCAGAAGTACTCGAAGCAACAGATCCTCACCAAGTACCTCAACACCGCCTCCTACGGGACCACCGACGGCCGCACCGCGGTCGGCGTCCAAGCTGCGGCCGAGACCTACTTCTCGAAGCCGGTCTCAAAGCTCAACCTGCCAGAGGCGGCGCTGATCGCAGGACTGCCGCAGGCGCCCTCCGAGTACAACCCGCTGCTCAACGCAAAGGGCGCCGTGGCGCGCCGCAACCAGGTCCTGCAGGCGATGGCCAAGCAGGGCTACATCAGCGAGAGCAGGTACGAGCACGCGCTACAGGCGGGGCTAGCGCTCGACCGCGGGCACAAGTACGAAACGATCCACCAGCCGTACTTCTTCGACTACGTGCAGCAGCAGCTGATCGACAAGTACGGCGTCAACACCGTTCGCAACGGCGGACTGAAGGTCTACACGACGATCGACCCCCGGCTGCAGGCGGATGCCCAGCGGGCGGTTGATTCCTGCTCGGTCTGCTACTCGGGACAGGGGCCGGCCGCCGCGCTCGCGTCGGTCGACGCCACCAACGGCCACATCCTGGCGATGGCCTCGTCGCAACCGTATTCCCCGACCTCGCAGTTCAACTTCGCCGCCGATGCCCAGCGCCAGCCCGGGTCCTCGTTCAAGCCCTACGTGCTCGCGGCCGCGATCAGCCAGGGGATGAACCCCGACACGACCTACTACTCGGGCAAGAGCCCGGTCACCCTGACCCTGCCTGATGGGATCACCACTTGGACCGTCAACAACGCGGAGCCGGGCGGCGGGGTGATGAGCGTCCGCAACGCGACGATCGACTCGGTGAACGCCATCTTTGCCCAGCTCGACCTCGACGTCGGTCCCGACAACGTGCGGCAGATGGCCTACAAGCTCGGGATCACGACTCACCTCGACGGCATCCCAGCAGAGGGAATCGGGGGTCTGAGACTGGGGGTCACTCCGCTCGAGCAGGCCGACGCCTACGCGACGTTCGCCGACGGAGGTGTGCATCACGACGCGACCGCGGTCAGCAAGGTCGTGTTCCCGAACGGCGACACGGACGATCCCGGGGAGGGGCAGCACACCCGCGCGATCTCCGACGGGATCGCATATGAGGTGACAGGCATCCTCAAGGGCGTGATCACCCAGGGGACCGGCGCCGGATACACCGACTTTGGTTGCCCCGCAGCCGGCAAGACGGGCACCACCGAAGGCGAGTCCGATGCCTGGTTCGTCGGCTATACGCCTCGTCTGTCGACGGCGGTCTGGGTCGGGCACCCGAACTCCCGCGCGACCACCGGTTTCGGCGGTCCCACCGCCGGTCCGATCTGGCGCGCCTACATGGAGGCGGCGCACGGCAGCTATTGCAGCGACTTCCCGTCGCCACAGAACCCGGTCCAGTTCTCGAGCTGGACTGGCTCGCACACGGTCTCGGCGCCGAGCGCGCGGTCGTTCGGTGGCAGCTCCACGCCGGCGCCGCCCGCGGGCACGAAGAACGGCAAGTACCCGCCCAACCTGTACGCGCCCGGCGCCGGCCAGCAGCCCGCCCCGGGTCCCGGGGGCAACGGCGGGGGAGGCGGACCACCCCCAGGCAACTCCGGCGGCGGCGGGGGCACGGGTGGAGGCCACGGCGCACGCTGAGTTGAGGGCACACCCTGAGCTTGAGATCTAGCCGGCGGCGGGCGGCGGGCGTGCTCGCGCTCGGGACGCTCGCCGTCGTCGCGATCCCCCTGGCCGCTCCCGGAGCAGAGCTGGTGCCGGGCAGCGATGCCGGCTCCCCGCGCTGGCTGCTCGGCGTCTACGGCAATGGCCTGGGAGTCGGCGGAGGCGCCTACCTCACCGCGCTCTGGGTGGCCTTCGCCGCCTACCTCGGCGTCGTTGCGTGCGCGGGCGCTCTCGGCCGCCGCGTAATTCGCTGGGCGATCGTGGGCGGTGTGGTGGCGTTCGCCTTGGCGCCGCCACTTCTCTCGCTCGACGTGTTCAGCTACATCGCCAACGCTCGGCTGGGGGCGCTTCATGGGCTCAACCCCTACGACTTCGCGCCGGCCGTGATCCCGCACGATCTTGCCGCGTCCCGGGTGGAGGACTATCGGCATACCACGAGTGTCTACGGTCCGTTGTTCACGCTCGCGACCTACCCGCTGGGGCTGATCGGCGTGCCGGGAGCGCTGTGGGCGCTGAAAGCGGTCGCGGCTCTCTCGGTGCTTGGGATCGCCGCGCTGGTTGCGCGCCTCGCCGCCGTGCGCGGGATAGCCCCTGCTCCCGCTGCCGCCCTGGTGGCGCTCAACCCGCTGGTGCTCGTGCACGTGGTGGGCGGTCCCCACAACGACGGCTTGATGGTGCTCGCGCTGCTCGCGGGCACGGCTCTGATCCTCGGTGCGAGCGAAGCGGGCGGCGGAGCGTCTCTGATCGCCGGCGTTGCCGTCAAGGTCCCCGCGGCGCTCGCGGCCCCGTTCGCCTTCCTCGGCGCGGAAACGGCCCGGCGGCGGGCTCGGCTGCTCGCCGAAGCAACGGCGGCGGCGGCCGTGATCGCGGGCGTCGGGCTGGCGGTGTTCGGGACCTCGGCTCTCCACGTGGTGTCCTCCTTCAACGATGACCAGCACAGGGTCAGCTACCACGGCGTCCCGGCCACCGCCGCCCGGATCGGCGGCTTCGACCTCGGGATCGCGCGAGCCGTCCTCGCGGCCGCCTACGGCCTGCTGGTCGTCTGGCTGCTGGCCTGGACGGCACGCGGCGGCGACTGGGTTCGCGCCACCGCCTGGGCCGTGCTCGGGCTGCTGTGCGCGACCGCCCATCTGAATCCCTGGTACCTGGTCTGGGCGCTGCCTCTGGTGGCCGTGGCCCGTGACCGGACCCTGGTCGCGCTCACCCTGGCGCTCTGCGCTTACCAGTTGTCGGTGGCGGTGCCGACGTGAACGGCAACGCCCCAACCACTGCCAAAGCCCGCAGCGGATTCAATGTAGACCGTGCTGTGGGCCCCGAACGCGGCAAACATATCGAGCTCGGGCGAGGCGCGAATGATGGGCGTGAATGAGTTCGATCTGATCGCGCGGCTGGTTGAGACGGTCGCGGACGCCCGCCGGGAGCGAACCTCCAAGTGGGGCGTTCAGGTCGCCGTCGCGAGCGGCGACGACGCCGCGGTCACCGTGCCGCACGGCGCGACGGCCATCTCGGTCGACTCGCTGGTCGAGGGCGTCCACTTTCGCCGCCAGACGGCGCCGCTTGGCTCGGTGGGGCGAAAGGCGCTCTCTGCGGCGCTCTCGGACCTCGCCGCGATGGGTGCCGCGCCCGGCGAGGCCTACGTTCAGCTCGGCGTGCCGGACGACCTCGACGAGGGGGGTTGCCTCGAGCTCGCCGAGGGTCTCGCCCAGGTGGCCGCCGAGCACGATGTCGACGTCCTCGGTGGGGACGTGACCCGCGCCCCGGCGCTTTGGGTCGCGATCACCGTCGTCGGCCACGCCGACTCGGCCGACGAGCTGGTGCGCCGGGCGGGCGCCAGCCCCGACGACGTCCTGGCCGTCACCGGTGAGCTCGGGGGCGCGGCGGCCGGGCTCTTGCTGCTCGATCGTCCCGAGCTCGCGGAGGCGCTAGGGGAGGAGGTCGCCGAGGCTCTGCGCCGCCGCCAGCTCGATCCGCGTCCGCGACTCGCGGCCGGCCGCGCCCTCGCCGCGGCGGGGGCAAGCGCGATGATCGACGTCAGCGATGGCCTCGGCGGCGACGCGGGTCACGTGGCGATGGCGAGCAGCGTCCGGCTGGTGATCGAGCTGGAGCGGTTGCCGCTACAGGCGGGGGTCGGCGAGGTGGCGGCCGCTGCGGGGGTGGACGCCGACGACCTGGCCACGGCGCGCGGCGAGGACTATGAGCTGCTCGTCGCACTACCGCTCGAGCGCGTTGATCGGGCGAGCGCCGAGGTGGCGGCTACGGGCTCGGCGCTGACCCCGATCGGGGCGGTCGAGCAGGGCGAGGGCGTTGTGCTGCTCGCGGCCGACGGCTCCGAGCGCGAGCCGGCCGGCTTCGATCAGCTTCGGCCCTGAACGTGAACTTACTCGTCGGGGGAAGGCCGAGCCTGGGGGCCGACGGCCCCGGTCCGATCGGCAAGCAGCCCCCGACGGCTGAGGCTGAGCAGCCGCAGCTTCGACAGCATCTCCCCGGCCACGGCATCCGCGTCCACGCGGTATCGGCCCAACGCGATCTGTTGCTTGAGGCGGGTCACTCTGTTTGGTTTCGGTGCGGGAGTCGTCGGACGGTCCGGGTCGGAGCGACCCAGGTTGCCGCCCTTGGCACGGCGGTTCATGATTCGTCCGCTTGATCGTCATTCGCGCCACGTGGCGCAATGGGAGATGCGTCCAGGTCGTCGCCGGGGCGGGCGTGGGTCGGCTCGCGATGCCGCTCCGCGGGTAAGGCGGCCCAGCCGGGGGCCGCGAGTCGGGCCGCTGGGTCGGCCGGTGGGGGGCGGACGGCGAGCGCCACGAGCCCCACCAGGGATCCTCCGAGGAGGCACAGGGCCAGCATCGAGGGGAATCCGATCTGGCCGTCTCCCACCATCAAGAGGAGTCGCCACGGCGCGCCGGACCCCACGTCAAGCCCCCCGGCGACGTGGACGACCGCCGCGGCCGCCGGTGCCAGTGACAG
>VAYK01000223.1 GCA_005884985.1 Actinomycetota bacterium
GAGCCCGCGGCGAACCCCGTCGCCGTAGCCGATCGGCAGCACCCCGACCCAGGTGTCAACGGGAGCGCGCCAGCGCTGGCCGTAGCCGGCGCTGGCCCCAGTTGGAAAGCGCTTGGTGTCGGCGACGTAGGAGCGCAGCTCGAGCGCCGGCTCGAGCCCCCGGGAGAAGGGATCGGAGTGGAAGGGGTCGAGGCCGTACATCGCAATCCCACAGCGAGCCATGTCGAAGTGGGAGGCGGGGTCCCGCAAGGTGGCGGCGCTGTTGGCGGCGTGTACCAGGACGTAGGGATGCTCGGCGCGTACCCGTTCGGCCAGCCGGGCGAAGCGCCCGAGCTGCTCGTCGAAGAAGTCCGAGGCTGGCTCGTCGGCGGTGGCGAAGTGCGTCCACACCCCGGCGAGGTCGAGGCGATCGTCGGCCGCCACCCAGTCGACGAGCCCGAGCACCGCGTTGGGGTCGCGCTCGCCAAGGCGACCCATGCCGGTGTCGTACTTGACGTGCACCCGCGGCCGCATGCCCAGCGCGGCCCCCCGCTCGCCGACCAGGCGGGCGAAGCCCTCGCGCCATGCGGCCACGTCGGAGTCCGCCCCTAGCGCCCGGTCGAGCTCCGCCTCGGTCAACGCCCCCATGGTCAGGATCCGGGCGTTCGGAAAATCGCGCCGCAGCTCGACGGCCTCCGCAGCCGCGGCAACCGCCAGCCACGACGCTCCTCCCGCAAGCGCCGCCCGCGCGCACTCGATCGCCCCGTGCCCGTAGCCGTTCGCCTTGACCACGGCGCAGAGTCGCGAGCCCCCCAGCTCGTCGACCAGCCGCGCGCAGTTTCGCTCGACCGCGCCCTGGTCCACGACGGCCACCGCGCGCTGGACCGGAGGGTCGCTCATACCTCGAGCGCCGCCGGGAGAGCGGCGATCACTTCGGTCGCGATCACCGACTCGGCCGCGCCCAGCCGCCGCGCGGCGATCCTGCCCGCGCGCTGATGCGCGTGGACGCCGGCGCAGGTTGCCGCGAACGGCTCCATGCCGCGGGCCAGCAGCGCCCCGATCGTGCCCGAGAGGACATCGCCGGTGCCGGCGGTGGCGAGTCCGGGGCTGTCTCCGGCGCTGATCGCGAGGCGTCCGCCGCCCACGACCAGCGAGTCGTCTCCCTTCAGCACGACAATCGCCCCGCTTCGCTCCGCAGCCTCGCGCGCGCAGGCGAGCCGGTGCTCGCTCACCTCCCGGGACTCGCGCCCGAGCAGGCGGCCGAGCTCGCCGGCGTGAGGCGTGAGCACGGTGGGCGCCGGTCGCTCAGCGATCGAGTCGAGGCCCTCGGCGTGGGCGTTCAACCCGTCCGCGTCGATCAGGAGAGGCGCCTCGATCCGCCGCGCCAGCGTGCGAGCCAACCCCAGCGAGTCCTCGTCTCGCCCCAGCCCGGGGCCCAGCACGACAGCGGCCGCGCGCTCTGCGGCCTCGAGGATCGCGTCGGCAGAGCCGGCGGCCAGGCGACCCTCGGCTCCGGCGAACCCGCGAGACATCACCTCGGTCAGCTTGACCTCGAAGATCGGCTCCAGGTCGGCGGGCACCGCCACCGTGGCGTAGCCGGCGCCAACCCTGATCGCCGCCTGCGCCGCCATGCACACGGCGCCCGTCAGGCCCCGGGAGCCCCCCACGACCAGCACCTGGCCGGAATCGAACTTGGTCGTGTTCGGCGCGCGCCGGGGCGCGAGGGCGAGCACGCGGTCCGCGATCACGCCTCCCGCGGGCTCGCCCGGCGCCCCGGCGGGAATTCCGATCTCGGCCACGCGAAGCTCCCCAGTGTGCGCCTTCCCGGGCGCGATCCAGTGCCCGAGCTTGGCGCTGTGGAAGCTCACCGTCACGTCGGCGTCCACGACCGCTCCCTCGACCTCGCCGGTCGAAGCATTCACGCCGGAGGCGATGTCCGCTGCCACGACCGGGGCCCCGCAGCCGTTGATCGCCTCGATCGCTGCGTCCGCCGGGGCGCGCGGCGCTCCCGAGAAGCCGGTGCCGAAGATCGCATCCACGATCACTCCGGCTCCCTCGAGCGCTGCCGCGACCTCGCCCGGGCCGACCTGGAGAGCGGTGCCATCGAACCGCCCGAGGTTCGCCGTCGCGTCAGCCGACAGCTGGTCCGCGGGCCACACCAGGAGCGCTTCAACCTCGTAGCCGGTGTCCGCCAGCTGGCGAGCGGCTACCAGCCCGTCGCCGCCATTGTTGCCCTTGCCGCACACGACCCGCGCCGGACCGGGTCGCGCCGCGGAGCGGGCCGCATCGGCCACCGCCCCGCCCGCCATCTCCATCAGCTCCAGCGATCGCACCTGCTGCTGCTCGATCGCCCAGGCGTCGGCCGCACGCATCCCGGTCTCGTCGTACACGGGCTCCAGCCAGGCTTCCATCTCGCGCGCAGCGTAATCGGCTACTCGCGGGTCGGTCGAGTCCTCGACACTTACGGATCGGCGCTTGCTGCGCGCACGGCCAGGACCGCCGCCGCGGCGAGCTCCTGCGAGTGGGTGAGCGAGACTTGGAGTTCGACGCCCCGCTCGCCGGCGAAGGCGGCGGCGCGACCGTGCAGCCGCAGCCGCGGCGCCTCGTCGTCGCCGCCGGTAACCTCGATCTCGCGCAGCGCCAGCGCCCCGCTGCCCAGCGCCTTCAGCGCCGCCTCCTTGGCAGCGAAACGGGCCGCGAGGTGGCGTCCAGGCCGGTGCCGCGAGCGCGCGTAGGCCAGCTCGCCGTCGGTGAACAGCCGTTCGGCAAGCCGCGGCCTCCGCTCGAGCGCCCGCTCGAGTCGTCCGATGTCGAGTAGATCGATCCCAATCCCCGCCGGCGGCGGGTTCGGCGACGCCGGCATGCCTACTCGACCGTGACGGTCTTCGCCAGGTTCCGAGGCTGGTCCACGTTCAGGCCCTTGAGCCGGGCGACGCGGTAGGCGAGCAGCTGCAGCGGCAGGATGGCCAGGATCGGCTGCAGGATCCAGTCGGTGCGTGGCACGTAGAGGATCTGGTCGGCGACCTCCGCGACGCGCTCGGAGCCTTCGGTCGCGATCGCGATCAGGTCGGCGCCGCGGGCGCGGACCTCGGCCATGTTGGAGAGGACCTTGTCCAGGATCGGGCTGTCGGTGGCGATGCAGACCACCGGGGTGGACTCATCAAGCAGGGCGATCGGGCCGTGCTTCATCTCACCGGCGGCGTAGGCGTCGCTGGGGATGTAGGAGATCTCCTTCATCTTCAACGCCCCCTCGAGGCAGACAGGGAGGCCGATGTTCCGGCCCAGGTAGAGGAAGAACCGACCCTGGTGCTCGGCCGCCGCAATCGCCTCCACCCCGTCGTCCACCAATTCGATCGTGCGACTGATCATCGACGGGATGCCCTTCAGCTCGGCGATCAGCTCGGCGATCCGATCCGCAGGCAGCTTGCCTCGGCTTCGCGCCAGCCACAACCCCAGCAGGTACACCGCCGCCACCTGCGCGGTGAAGGTCTTGGTCGCGGCGACGCCAATCTCGAGCCCGGCCCGGGTGAACAGCACCGTGTCGGCGTCGCGGGTTGCCTGGCTGCCCATGACGTTGGTCAGTGCCATCACCCGCGCGCCCCGTTCTTGGGCCAACCGCATCGCGGCCAGCGTGTCGGCGGTCTCGCCCGACTGGGTGATCCCGATCACCAGGTCGTCGGGACCGACCACCGGGTCGCGGTAGCGGTACTCGGAGGCGATGTCCATCTCGACCGGGATCCGCGCCCACTGCTCGATCGCGTATCGGCCCACCAGGCCGGCGTGGTAGCTGGTGCCGCAGGCGACGATCACGATCCGCCGCATTCCGGCGATGAAGTCGTCGGGAAGCTCCAGCTCGGAGAGGTCAACGCGATCCACGTCGGCGAGCCGATCGGTAATCGTCTCCGCGACCGCGTCGGCCTGTTCGTGGATCTCCTTCAGCATGAAGGTCTCATAGCCACCCTTCTCGGCCGCGTCCTGGTCCCAGTCGATCTCCTCGACCTCGCGGCTCACCGTGTTGCCGTCAGCGCCGGTGAGCGTCGCCCCGGAGGAACCGATGGTGACGATCTCCCCGTTCTCGATCAGCAGCACGCGCCGGGTCTGGGCCAGGAATGCCGGGATCGCCGAGGCGACGAAGGTCTCGCCGTCGCCCAACCCGACGACCAGCGGGCACTCCTGGCGCGCGGCGACCAGCGTGTCAGGGTGATCGGCGTGCATGGCTGCGAACGCGTAGTGGCCGCGCAGCTCGGCGAACGCCGACCGCACCGCGTCGGTGAGGTCGCCGTCGTCGTGGCGCTCGATCAGATGGGCGATGATCTCGGCGTCGGTCTCGGAGCTGAACCGGTGGCCCTCGGCCTCGAGCTGGCGGCGCAGCTCGGTGTGGTTCTCGATGATCCCGTTGAGGACGATCTGGATGCGGCCATCGCAGTCCCCGTGCGGGTGGGCGTTCTCCTCGCTCACCCGACCATGGGTCGCCCAGCGAGTGTGCGCGAGGCCGATCGTCGCCGGGGGCGCCGCCACCGCGACGGCGCCACCGCCGCTGTCGCCACCCTCGCCTTCTCCGCCGTTCAGGCCGATCGCGGCGCGCAGGTTGGAGAGGTTGCCGACGGCCCGCACTGAGTCGACCCGCCCATCCTCGAGCAGCGAGATGCCGGCCGAGTCGTAGCCGCGGTACTCGAGCTTCTCCAGCCCGGCCATCAGCAGGTCGCGGCAGGGGCGCTTGCCTACGTATCCGACGATCCCACACATGACAGGCGGTTAAGGGTAGAGCCGACGGGGAGCCAGTGCGCTACGCGAGCTCTTGGTTGATGAGAGTTACGAGCCTCGTGCAGACCTCAGTGCATTCGGTCACCGTGGGGGCCTCCACCATGACCCGGACGAGCGGCTCGGTGCCCGAGGCGCGCACGACGATGCGCCCGCGGCCCTGGAGGGCGTCGCTCTCGCGATCGACTGCCTCCCAGACCGCGGTCGCCGAGTCGAGCGCCTCGCGGTCGGCGACCTCGACGTTCTCGAGCACCTGCGGGAGCTTCTGCATCGGGATCGCCGCGGCGAGCTCCGCGTCCCCGAGCGCCCGCATCACCAGGAGCGCCGCGGCGATCCCGTCGCCGGTCGGCCCGTACTCGCTCCAGATGATGTGGCCGGACTGCTCGCCGCCGAGCGGCCAGCGGCGCTCCTCGAGCTCCGCGATGACCTGGCGATCGCCGACCGGTGTCGTCGCCACCTCGATGCCCGCCTCGGCCATCGCCCGATGGAAGCCGTAATTGCTCATCACAGTCACGGCAACGCCACCCTCGAGTGCGCCGCTGTCGGCTAGGTGCCGGGCGCAGAGCGCGATCAGCTCGTCGCCATCACGAATGCCCCCCTGGGCGTCCACCGCGATCACCCGGTCACCGTCGCCGTCAAAGGCAAAGCCGATCTCCGAGCCACTGCGTCTGACGCTGTTGGCCAGCAGCTCCGGGTGCATGGAGCCGCAGCCCTCGTTGATGTTGCGCCCGTCCGGCTCCACACCGATCGTCTCAACCTCCGCCTTCAACCGCTCGAAGACTGACGGCGCGGCCCGGTATGTCGCCCCGTTCGCGCAGTCGAGCAGGACGCGGCGCCCGGAGAGGTTCAGGCGGAAGGCCGAGAGCAGCGCCCGCCGGTAGTCGTCGAGTGCTCCGTCGAGCTCGCGGACCCGTCCGATGGCCATTCCCGGCTCCGAGCCACCCTGGACGACCCGCCCCTCGATTCCCGCCTCGGCGTCATCTTCCAGCTTGCGCCCATTGGCGCCGAAGAACTTGATCCCGTTGTGCCGCCAGGGGTTGTGGGATGCGGAGACGACCGCGGCCAGGTCGAGGCCGTGCCGACGGACGAGGATCGAGGCGGCTGGCGTCGGCAGGACGCCCGCAAGCCAGGCGTCACCGCCGCCCTCGGCCACCCCCGCCGCGAGCGCCGCCTCCAGCATCGGACCGGACTCGCGCGTGTCGCGGACGATCAGGACCTGGGGCCGTGCGATCGCGCTCTCCATCGCCACCGCCCTGCCCAGTGCCAGCGCCAGCTCGGCGGTGAGTTCCCTGCCGACGAGTCCGCGGACGCCGTCGGTACCGAAGAGCTTCGGTGTCACTACCTCTTCGAGAACTGGGGGCGCTTTCGAGCCTTCTTCAAACCAGCCTTCCGCCGCTCCTTGGCCCGTGCGTCCCTGGTCAGCAACCCGCGTCGCTTCAGCTCTCCTCGCAGATCGCCATCGATCTCGGTCAGCGCTCGGGCGATCCCGTGACGGACCGCCTCCGTGCACCCGTACTCGGACGTCCACCTTGCCCTCGTAGCCGGAGGTCAGCAGGGGCTGGCGAACGGCCGTCTGGTGCTGGTGGCGCGGGAAGTACTCCTCCAGGCTGCGCTTGTTGATCTCAAAGCTGCCGTTCCCGGCGCGCAGGATCACGCGCGCGATCGAGGTCTTTCGCTTGCCGGTGGCCTGGATCCGCGCGTCGCTGGCCAGCTCGACGGCGGGCTCGCGCGCTGGCACGGGCTCGTCGCCACCCTCCGCGGTGGCCTCGGCCTCCAGCCGCGCCCGTTCCTCGGCTTCCGCCTCCATCCGCGCCCGCTCCTCGGTGCTGAGCTCGCGCTGGGGCTCGATCGTGATCGGCTCCAGCTCGGCTCCGGGAGGCTTCTTTTCCTGCTCCTCGGACTCGGAACCCTCGGAAGGCTTAGCTTCGGCTTCCACCTCCTCCGGAGGCTCGGCCTCAGACGTCTCCTCGTCCTCAGGAGACTCGGATGCGTCGCCCTGCGGCTCGTCGGCGGCGCCCTCCTCCGCGCGCGGCTCCTCCGCCGCGGGCTGCTCCTGGGCAGCCTGATCCTCCGGCGTGGCCTCTTC
>VAYK01000058.1 GCA_005884985.1 Actinomycetota bacterium
GGCGCTTTCGGCGCCTTGGCCCCGGTCGTTCGGGCTCGCTGCCCTGCGACTGGGTGGACGCCGTCGACGCGGACGGCAGCCGGGTGACGGTCGACCTCAGGTGAGGCCGGCGAGGATGTGCTCGGTGCACTCGATGTGCTCGCGCATCAGGCGGACCGCGCGCGAGCCGTCGCCCCTGCGAAGCAGCGTCACCAGCCGCCTCGCGGCCACCAGCCGGGGCGAGCTCGCCGCCTCCGCGATCCCGATGTGGAAGCGGATGTCGGCCCGGCGGTAGTCCTCGAAGTCAATCGCGCCGGCCATCTTGGAGACCAGCTCACCGAGGCGCTCGAGCTGGTCGGCCTCGGCCCGCTCGGCCGCCAGGATCGTGGCGCCGGCCTCGACGGCTACCCGGTAGTCGAGCACCGCCCAGGTCTCCTCCCCGAGTGGCTTGCCGTCCTTCTCCGCCAGCGGCGGTCGCTCGGCGACGAACGTGCCCCCGGTTCGTCCCCGCGAGGAGACCAGGTGACCGCTCTGCATCAGCGTGGTCAGCGCCTCGCGAAGCGTCGAGCGCGAGATCCCGAGCTGGCCCGCCAGGTCGCGCTCGGCAGGCAGGCGGCTGCCCGCCGGCAGCAGCCCGAGGCGGATGGCGGTGCCAAGTCGCTCGACCGTCTCCTCGAACGTGGTCGGAGGACGAACGGGCTTGAAGACCTCCACCAGGGCCGTGTCGCGCTGCACCAGGCAAAGGTACAGCGGCAAGTCCAAATCCACCACGGCTGGCTCGCATCGCGGGTCCCGGCGGCCCGCCGATATCGTCCCCCGCCGTGAACGGCCGGTTCGACCCGTGGCAGCTCGACCTGCACGGCCATCGGGTGATCTACCGGATCGCCGGCAGCGGCCCACCCGTGGTCTTGATTCACGGCATGGTGAACTCGTCGCGCCACTGGGAGGCCGTGGCGCTGCGCCTCGCCGCCGACTACACGGTGATCGCGCCGGACCTGATCGGCCACGGCGACTCCGCCACGCCTCGCGGCGACTACTCGCTCGGTGCGCACGCGGCCAGCATTCGTGACCTGCTCGCGGTGCTCGGCATCGACAGGGCGACGATCGTCGGCCACTCCCTCGGCGGCGGCGTGGCGATGCAGTTCTTCTACCAGTTCCCGCAACGCGTCGAGCGAATGGTGCTCGTCTCTAGCGGCGGGCTGGGTCGCGAGGTGAGTCCCATGCTCCGCGGCGCGGCGCTCCCCGGCGCGGCCGCCCTGCTCTGGCTGGCCGCCCACCCACAAGTTGAGGCGGGGCTATCGCACATGGGCGAGCGGCTGCGGGCACGGGGCTCGGGGAAGGGGGTCTACCTTCAAGCCATCGCCCGGGCGCTGCAGCCGCTCCAGCGGCCCGGCGCACGCAAGGCCTTCCTGCAGACGCTGCGGTCGGTGATCGACGCCCAAGGCCAGCGGGTAAGCGCGCGGGACCGCCTCTACCTGCTCGGTCCGCTCCCGACGCTGATCGTCTGGGGAGCGCGCGACAACACCATCCCGGTCTCCCATGGACGCTACGCGCACCAGGCGATTCCCCATAGCCGGTTCGAGATCCTCCCCCGCGCCGCGCACTTCCCGCACCTGGAGAATCCCGAGGGGCTTGCCGCGGTGCTGCGGGACTTCCTCGAGACGACCCAGCCGGGCCGGATCGACGATGAGGACTGGGGTCGCCTGATCGCGCCGCACTCGCCGCGCAGCCGGGTGCTCGAGCCTGCCGCTTAGGGGGCGCCTGCCTCACATCGCTCAGGTCGGCCGGGGGTGGTCGGGGTCTCTGGTTGTGGTCGCGGCAGCCGCCGGGAACGGACCCCTTGACGGGGCGGGCGTGGTGGGGTTGAATGGGCACGAGATCCGAGTCGGCGAGCGCTTCGGCGGAACCGGGCTTGGGCGGCGGTAATGGGTAGGCAGGAAGAGAGGAGCGCTAGCTGATGAGTCCAGCCCCCCGCAGGCGCCGATGCGGTGCGATGCAAGTGCACGAGCGGCTGTTGGAGACCCACCCCTCCTTCCGCCAAAATCAAGCCCGGATCGATCAGTTCACCGAGCGGAGCATCGCCTCTGGAGTGGCGCAGGGCGTGACCCGCAAGCTGATCACGATCCCGGTGGTCGTCCACGTGGTCTACAAGCGCGACCGCGAGAACATCTCGAAGGCCCAGATCCGGAGCCAGATCAGCGTTCTGAATCGCGACTTTGGCGCCACCAACCCGGACAAGAGCAAGGTCCCGGCCGTCTGGAAGGGGCTGGTCCGCAACGCCAAGATCAAGTTCGCCCTTGCGACCAAGGATCCGAAGGGCAAGAAGACCGACGGGGTGACGCGAACCAAGACCAACCGAAGCTCGTTCGGGGCCGACGACTCGGTGAAGTCGGCGTCCAGCGGCGGCGCCAACCCCTGGCCGAGGAACCGCTACCTGAACCTCTGGGTCTGCAACCTGGGCGGCGGCCTGCTCGGCTACGCGCAATTCCCGGGTGGCCCGGGGCGAACGGACGGCGTGGTCATCCTGTACAGCGCCTTCGGCACGCAGGGCGAGGCAAAGGCGCCCTTCAACCTGGGCCGCACCGCCACGCACGAGATCGGCCACTGGCTGAACCTGCGCCACATCTGGGGCGACACGATGGATTGCAGCAGCGGCGACCGGGTCGCCGACACCCCGAACGCCGCCGGACCGAACTACGGTAAGCCGACGTTCCCGCACATCACCTGCAACAACGGTCCCAACGGCGACATGTTCATGAACTACATGGACTACGTCGACGACGCCGCGATGGTCATGTTCTCCGACGGCCAGATAACGCGCATGAACGCCGCCCTGGCCGGGCCTCGCTCGCACTTCGCCTGAGCTCAGGGCTGCGATGCCGGAGTTCGAGCCCCGACTGCTGCACCGGCGTTGGGTTCATGCCCACGAGGAGGACACCGACCGCGAGATGGTCTTTCGGCCCGCGGAGGTCGAGTTGCCGCCGTCACGTGGCCGGGTCGCCTTCGAGCTGAGGCCGGACGGCACCTTCGTCGAGTCGGGCATCGGTCCCACCGATCGGTCCGAGCCCGCGAGTGGCAGGTGGCAGCTCGAGGACGGCGAGAAGATCGTCCTCGGCGAGGGCGCCCCTGGAGGGGCGCCGCGGGTGATGCGCATCGCGGCCTTGGACCAGGACCGGCTCGTGGTGGAGAGGTGAGGGAGCCGCCCAACCGCTACCCGCCGAACTCGCGTCGCAGAGCGGCTCGGGCCGCGAAGTAGCCGCACATCGCGTGGGCCCCGCCTCCCGGTGGGGTCGAGGACGAGCAGATGTAGAGGCCACGAGCCGGTGTCGCGTAGGGGACCAGGCGAGCGGTGGGCCGGGTAAACAGCTGCCGAATGTCCTGAATGCCCCCGTTGATGTCGCCGCCGACGTAATTGGCGTTGTAGCTCTCCATCTCGGGAGCTGTGATCACGCTCCGATCCAGGATCAGATCGCGGAAGCCCGGCGCGAAGCGCTCCACCTGCGCCTCGATGCGCTCGCTCATGTCCTGCGCGGAGCCGCTGGGCACATGGCAGTAGGCCCACGCGGTGTGCTTGCCCTCGGGCGCCCGCGTCGCGTCGAATGGGCTCTGCTGGGCGAGCAGCACGTAGGGACGCTCCGGATGCCGGCCGTGCCAGACCTCGGCCTCGGAGCGGGCGATCTCCTCGAGAGTTGCCCCGAGATGCACCGTGGCAGCGCGGCTGCAGCTCTCGGCGCGCCAGGGAATCGGCCCGTCGAGGGCCCAGTCGAGCTTGCAGACCCCCGGTCCGTAGCGGTAGCGAGCGAGTCGGCGGCGGTAGGTGGCAGGTAGCCGGTCTGCGGCGATCCGAAGCACCTGGCGCGGGGTGAGATCGAACAGGACGATCCCGCTCGGTGGGAGCTCCGCAATCGACGACACGGGGTGCGAGGTTGCGATCTGTCCGCCGAGCTTGCGCAGGTGCGAGCCCAGCGCGTCGGCGATGCGCTGCGAGCCGCCGCGAGCCAGCGGCCAGCCGAACGCGTGCGCCATCATCGCCAAGACCAGCCGCGCCGCCGCGGTGATCGTGGCCGTAAGCGGCATCATGGAGTGCGCGGCCACGCCGGCGAACAGGCCCCGAGCGTGTTCCGTTTCGAACCGCCGACTGGCCAGGCCCTTCGCCGAGCGCAGCGCGGAGAGCCCGAAGCGTGCAGTCACCAGCGGATGGCGCGGAGCCCTCAATGGCCCAAAGACGTCGCCGATGACCTCGTTGGCGGCGTCGGCAAGCGGACCCATGAGCCGGCGATAGCTCTCCGCGTCGGCGCCGAGACCCTCGGCGGTCGCCTCGACGGAGCGCTCCAGGACCGCGGCCGTGCCGTCGTCGAAGGGGTGGGCGAGCGGGGAGGGCGGGTGGATCAGCTCCAGACCGTGCTCGGCGAGCGGGAGCTCCCGGAGGAACGGTGATCCGAGCGCCATCGGATGAATGGCGGAGCAGACATCGTGAACGAAGCCCGCCCGCGTCAGCTCCGCCGAGCGCGTCCCGCCGCCGATCGTCTCCTTCGCCTCGAGCACCAGCACCGATCGACCCGCGCGCGCGAGAACGATCGCCGCGCCGAGGCCGTTGGGCCCCGAGCCGACGACGATCGCGTCGTATTCGCTCAGGCCGGCGCGCATAGTCTCACGGCTCCCCCGCGCGTTTCAGATCGGCCCGCGGCGCTCAGTCAGGCGCTTGACCGCGCGCTCTGCTTGCCGCCGTTGGACGACACTTCCTCGAGCCCCTCGACGCGAGGGCGCCCTCCGTTCGCGGTCGATCCGTTGCCGTTCACCTCCGGAGGCCCGTTGGGCGCGATCGCCGGCTGGCCGCTGCCCTTCACGTGGGCCTGGCCGTTGCCGTTGATCGTGACCGCTGACTGGTCGGGGCGCTGCTCATCGCCAGTGGCCAACAGGGTGTCGAGGAGCTCGAATGCGCGCTCCGTGTCACCGCGGGCCGCCGTAATGCGTGCCGCGTAGTCCCCGGCGCCCTCGTCGGGGCGCACGGTGGCGCCGAGCCCGCAGAAGACGGCGATCCGCAGCCGCATCTCGACTCTGCTCCAAAGACGGCGAACCACACCGCGACCCGGTTCCGGCTGCCACGCGAGCCCACGATGCGCGCCGCGTAGGGGCCCAGTCGCTGGCGCTCGGCGTGGGGGGCGCGATCGTTCCAGCCACGCAGGAACGCCCCGATCACCGGGCAGACGCAAGTGGGCCGATCGCTGAACTCCTCTTCGGCGATCACCGAGGCCAGCTCGACCACGCAGACGCCCTCCCGAGGTGACGAGTGACTGCCCGAAGCCAGACGGACCGGCGTGCCGTCTGGCATTACCGCGCCGTCGCGCTTCGCCGTCATCGCTCTCCCTAGAAACCTCGGCGCTCGCGCTGTTTGTTGAGTGCCCGTCTGACCCGCGGATCGCCGCCGCGGTCGGCGAGCTCGTTGGCGACGCGCAGGTTGCGGATCAGCACGAGCGCGGCGAGGATCGTCGTCACCACGGTCAGCCCCGCCACTTTCGCCGGCGGGATGGTCGCCAGGGTGACGAAGAAGACGTAGAGCACGATCGCCCACAGCGCCAAGAGCCAAAGCGAAAGCCGAAACCGTCCCAGCAATTGCATCAGGTCTCCTTCGCAGCTGACCATAACGCAGCGGGGACACCCGGCGCAACACCCAACCCGCGGCCGTCAACGTGGTCGGCTGCGCCTGACCAAGAGACCCCTGAGCCGGATGAACCGCGTCAGGGCATGGCCTCGCGAGCGCTGTCCTCGGACCAGGGTGCGATCCGCTCAGGCAGGTAGACGACGTCGGTTCCCGCGATGCGGTCTTGCAGTCCATGGCGCCGTTCGGAGAAGAGCACGCCCAGGAAGCCGGCTCCCAGCGGGATCGCCGCCAGCCCGGTGCCGACGAGACGCCGGAAGGCGACCCCAGCCCCGAGCTGCGGCGAGCCACCGGCCTCGACGCGAATGTCCATGAACCGCATTCCCGGCGTCTGGCCGGCAAGCGCCCAGAAGAAGGTCAAATAGGCGCTGCCCGCGATCAACCAGACCCCGACGCCGACGACGAGCGCGGGCGCCGTCGCGTCACCGGGGAGGACCACCGAGGCCAACAACGCGACCACCACCGAGACCGCGAAGAAGGCAGCGTTGAGCACTCCCAGATCGAGTAGGAGGGCCAGGCTCCGCGTGACCAGGCCGGCGCGGTCGGTGGCCTCCGTACGGCGCTTGCGCATCACAAGCCTGCGGGCGACACGCTCGAGGGCATCATCCAGCCGACGCGCCACCCGCCGGATCTGCCGGGCGATGTCCTCGAGCAAGCCAACGCTCTGCGCCGCCAGCGCAGCGCGGACCTCGGGAGCCTGCGCGATGCGCTCGACGAGCTTCTGAGCCTCGTCGCTGGCCAGCAGGCGTTGCCAGACGGTGTCGACCAGCTCACTGTCGAGGGCGTCGATCATCGCCCTCTCGACCGCCGGACTGTCGAGGGCTCCCTTCATGGCCTCCTCTACGGCTGGGCCCTGAAGGACCCGCACCAGCGCGCGCTCGACCGCGGGGCTCTCGACCGCTCGCACGATCGCCTCCTCGGTGGCGGCCTCGACCGCGCGGTCGATCCCCGTCGCTTCCGCCACCCGCCTGGCCCCGCGGGCGCCGCCGCCCAAGAGCCGGGCGGGAAGCGGGCGCGAGCGCCTTGCCCGTCCCGCGCCTTCCGAACCCGATTGCGTCGAAGCCGGACCAGCGTCCCCCATCGTGGCGCGAGTTTATGCGCGGCGACGGTCGCCAGCCCTGCCGACTATCGCTTCGACTTGCCGATCTGCTCGAGGAACGGCACCAGGTGCTCGGGCGTGGCCTTTCCTTCCTTGGCGCGCTCGAGCGCCGACTGGTCCTCGAGCAGGTTCTCCCGGCGCTCCACCGACCACACCTGCCAACCCTTGGCCTCCTTGACCTGGGTCCTCGCGAGCGGCGCGAAGTAGGCCGAGCTGGCCGACGTCCCGGGGTTCAGGACGAGCACGTTCTTGGC
>VAYK01000013.1 GCA_005884985.1 Actinomycetota bacterium
TTCGCCGAGCACGCGAGCCTTGCCCTCAACCACGCCCGAGCCGTCGAGGAAGCGGTGCACGAGGCGCTTCACGACTCACTCACGGGACTTCCCAATCGGTCGCTGTTCGTCGACCGACTGCGCCACACCCTCGCGCGCGCCGAGCGGGCCGGCACCCCGGTGGCGGTGCTGTTCTGCGACCTCGACGGCTTCAAGACCGTCAACGACAGCCTCGGTCACCGCACCGGCGACCGCCTGCTGGTCTCGGTCGCCGAGCGGCTCGCGGACTGTCTACGGCCCGCGGATACGATCGCCCGCCTGGGGGGCGACGAGTTTGCGGTCCTGCTCGAGGAGCTTCGCGAGCCCGGGGACGCCGCGCGCGCCGCGCAGCGGCTGCTCGATTCGCTCAAGGCGCCGTTCGAGCTGCGGGAGCGTGAGTTCTTCATCAGCGTCAGCATCGGGATCGCCGCCGGGACCGGGGAGGCCGAGACGCTGCTGCGCGACGCGGACCTGGCGATGTACCGGGCAAAGAGTCGCGGCAAGGGCCGCTACGCGATCTTCGAGCCCGGCATGCACACGGCGATCATCGAGCGCCTCGACCTCGAGGTCGATCTGAAAGGGGCGATCGAGCGCGACGAGCTGATGCTTGCCTACCAGCCGATCTTCAGCCTCCGAAGCGGGGCGGTGGCCGGAGTCGAGGCGCTGGTCCGCTGGCAGCACCCCACCCGCGGCGTCGTTCTGCCGGAGCACTTCGTGCCGCTGGCCGAGGAGAGCGGCGTGATCCGCGAGCTGGGCCGCTGGGTGCTGCGGACGGCGTGCCACCAGGGGGCGCTGTGGCGGGCCAAGTACCCGGGCCATCCGGAACTGCAGATCGGTGTCAACATCTCCGGAGCCCAGCTGCGCGAGCCCGGGCTGGTGGAGGAGGTGGCCGAGGCGCTCGCCGCCGCCCAACTCGATGCTTCGGGCCTCACGCTCGAGATCACCGAGACGGCCCTGATGGAGAGCTTCGAGACGGCGATCACCTTGCTCGACGCGCTCAAGGAGCTGGGCGTCGATTTGGCGATCGACGACTTCGGCATCGGCTACTCGTCGCTGCGCTACCTGCGGCGACTGCCGCTGGACAACCTGAAGGTCGAGAAATCGTTCATCGACGGGATCGGCCGCCCGGACGACGAGCCGGCCCTGCTGCGGGCGATCGTCGACCTGGCCGAGATCTTTGGCCTCACCGTGATCGCGGAAGGTATCGAGCGGCCCGAGCAGCGCGCGCGGCTGCTCCAGCTGGGCTGCGATCTCGGCCAGGGCCACCTGCTCTCCGAGGCGCTCCTCAGCGCCGACGCCGATGCGCTGCTGTTCCGAGTTGGCCTGCTCGGCGGACCCGCGCCCCCCAATGCGGGGCCGTCCGAGGGCGACGAGCCATCACCGGCTACGATCGAGCCGAAGGCCGATCGTGGCGCGAGTTGAGAACTACAGCCCCGGACGCGTCGTCGTCGATGGCGTCGAGCTCAATCGAGACGTGATCGTGCTCCCGAACCGCGTCCTGCGCAGCTGGTGGCGGCGGGAGGGCCATTCGCTCGTGATCGAGGACCTCGAGGACGTGCTCGACGAGCTCCCGGAGCGCCTGATCGTCGGCTGCGGATACTCGAGCCGGCTGGAGCCCGATCCCTCGGTGATCGCGGCGCTCCAGAAGCGGGGCGTGAAGGTGGAGGCGCTGCCGACCGAGGACGCGGTCGCCCGCTTCGAGGAGCTCGAGACCCGAAATCCGGCGGCCGTCGCGGCGGCCCTTCACCTGACTTGCTGATCGCCACGCTCGCCGTGGTGGCGGTGGCTTTGGTGGCGCCGGCACCGGCGGCCGCAAACGAGAACTTCGCCGACGAGCCGCCATTCGGCGGGGAGCTGCCGCCACCGCTCGTCACGCCTCCCTCCGAGCGGCGCCCGCCCGCCGGCTTCGAGTTGAGCGGACGCGAGGCGATCCAGATCGCCGACGGCGCCGAGGCGGTGCGCGACGAGCGCACCCAGAGCCCGGAGATGCGGCCGGTCGCCTTCGAGCGCGGGGGCGATTGGCAGGTGAGCTACTTGACCGGCTTCGGATCCAGCCGGACCGAGGTGGCCCAAGCGGTCGTTGACGACCGGACCGGCGGGGTGTTGGGCGCCTGGCACGACCAGCAGCTCGACGCACCGCTCGCCCGCGGTTATTCGGGCGCCATCGCCCAGAAGGTGAACTCCCCGTACGTCTGGCTGCCACTGTGCCTGCTGTTCGTGGCGCCATTCTTCGATCCGCGGCGCCCCTTGCGCCTTCTCCATCTCGACCTGCTCGTGCTGCTGGGACTCGGTGTCTCGCTGCTGTTCTTCAATCGCGGCGAGATCACCGCCTCGGTCCCGCTCACCTACCCGGTGCTGGGCTATGTCTTCGGGAGGATGCTGTGGGTGGGCATGCGCCCGCGCGATCGCCCCGGCCGGCTGATTCCGGTGCTCGGTGTGAGGTTGCTGGCGATCGCCGCCCTCGTCCTCGCCGGTGCCCGGATCGCCCTCAACGTGGTCGACTCACACGTGATCGACATCGGCGTCGCCGGCGTCGTCGGCGCCGATCACATCACCCACGGACAGGAGCTCTACAACGGCGCCTTTGCGCCTGGGGTCGGAATCCGGGGCGACGTCTATGGGCCGTTCAACTACATCGCCTACGTGCCCTTTGAGGCGGCCTTCCCATGGCATGGTCACTGGGGTGACGTGCCCGCCGCACACGCGGCTGCCATCGCCTTCGACCTGCTCACGGCGCTCGGCCTGCTCGCCCTTGGCCGGCGACTGCGCCCAGGCGAGCACGGCCGGACGCTCGGGATCGCCCTCGCGTTCGCCTGGCTCGCCTACCCGTTCACGCTCTACACGATGAACGCGAACGCGAACGATTCGCTGATCGCGGCGACGGGGGTCGGGGCGATGCTGGTGCTGACTTCGCCTCCCG
Organism: Actinomycetota bacterium; assembly: GCA_005884985.1. Taxonomy (GTDB): domain Bacteria; phylum Actinomycetota; class Thermoleophilia; order Solirubrobacterales; family 70-9; genus AC-56. Next base: position 2,939 of record VAYK01000013.1, read on the forward strand.
CCCGGGGGGCGATGGTGGCGCTGGGCGCCGCGGCGAAGTTCGGGTCGGCGGCGCTGGCGCCGCTGTTCGCGACCGGCACCGGCGAGCGCCGGTGGCGCTCCGCGATCGTCTTCGGGGTCGCCTTCGTGGCGGTCACCGCGATGTTGATCTGGCCCTTCCTCCCGAACGGCGGCCTCCACGAGTTCTACGATCGGACGCTCGGCTACCAGGCCTCGCGCAGCTCTCCGTTCAGCATCTGGGGTCTGGCGCCGTCGCTCGACTTCCTGCGGCCGATCGAGCGGGCCGCGACAGTTGCCCTCGCGCTCGCGGTGGCGCTGTGGCCGGCGCGAAAGACCCCCGCCCAGGTGGCCGCGCTCGCGGCGGCGGTGCTGATCGCCGTTCAACTCGGGGCGACGCACTGGTTCTACTTCTACGTCGTTTGGTTCCTGCCGCTGGTGCTCGCGGCGCTGTTCGTCGCCCAGCGGGGCGAGGGGCTTACCCGATTCTCGTCTCGAGCCGCCCCAGGGTCGGTGAGCTAATCGTGATCTCGTCGCCGGACTGAAGCCAGACCCGAGGTTGGCGGGTGCTGCCGACGCCCGCCGGCGTGCCAGTCGAGACCAGGTCGCCGGGCTCGAGGGTCATCAGCTTGGACAGGTGTGCGACCAGCGCCGGCACCGAGAAGATCAGGTCGTCGGTGGACGCCGCCTGCATCTCCTCTCCGTTCAGCGTCAGCGAGAAGGAGATCCGGTCGTGGGGCCCCGCCTCGTCGGGTGTCACCAGGGCCGGACCGCACGGCGCGGAGCCGTCGAACACCTTGCCCGGCATCCACTGCGGCGTGGCGAATTGGAGGTCGCGGGCGGAGAGGTCGTTGAGGAGCATGTAGCCGGCGATGAAATCCGCGGCCTCGGATTCGCTGACGTCGCTGCATCGGCGCCCGACTACGAACGCGACCTCGGCCTCGAAGTCGACCTTGGCGCTGGCCGCGGGCAGGGGCACCGTGGCGCCCGGTGGCGCGAGCGCGTTGCGGAATTTGGCGAAGAAGGTCGGCGCGTCGGGCGGCTCGATCCCCGCCTCCGCGGCGTGGGCGCGGTAGTTGAGCCCTATGCAGACGATCTTCTCCGGATCGGGGACCGGCGGCTCGAGCTCGACCCGCTCGAGCGGCACCGGCTCGCCACCGGCGACCTCGGCCGCCTCCGCGAGGCGGTCGGAGGCGATCAGATCGCGGACGCTCGAGCCCTCGCCGGCGAGCGCGTCCCAAACATCGACCACCGAGTCGTCGCGCAGCACTCCCGCGCGCGCCCCCCGGTCGGAGCGATAGGTCACGATCCGCATCACGCCAGGTTATTCCGGCGGCTGGCCTGGCCAGGAGCGCCGTAGAATCAAAACCCGCCGGGGGCGTAGCTCAGCTGGTTAGAGCGCCGGCCTGTCACGCCGGAGGCCGCGGGTTCGAGTCCCGTCGCTCCCGCTCGCTGTCCCTGCTCGGTACCGCTCGCCATCCATGGCTCGCTACGTTCGAGTCCCGTCGCTCCCGTACAGCACACCTGCGGCTCTCCGGGCCGGTGATCAGGCGATCAACGAGCGCGCGCCGGCGGCTCGCACGGCGGTTGAGAGAGTCTCCACGTCGTATGCGCCGTCGTGGCGGCGCTCGTTGATGAAGAAGGTGGGCGTGCCGGTCACCCCGCTGCGGTCGGCCGAGTCTACGTCCTCCTCTACCCGCGAAGCTCCCGCCTGCTCGCTGAGGTCGTCCCGGAAGCGCTCGAGGTCGAGGCCGAGTCGCTCGGCGTAGGCCAGCAGGTCGCGGGACTGCAGATTGTCCTGGTGGTCGAGCAGAAGGTCGTGCATCTCCCAGAAGGCGTCCTGATTGGCCGCCGCCTCCGCCGCCTCCGCCGCCAGCTGGGCGCTCGGGTGGACGTCCGAAAGCGGCAGATGGCGCCAGACGTAGCGGACGTCTGCGAAGTCGGCGAGCAGCTCGCGGACGACCGGCTCGGCTCGGCCGCAATAGGGACACTCGAAGTCGCCGTACTCGACCACCGTCACCGGCCCCTCGGTGGGGCCGCGGACGTGGTCGCGCTCGGGATCGACCGGCACAGCGAGGTCGACCAGCGTCTGTGACGTGCCGAAGAGGGCGCGAATGCGCGCCCTGCGGGGCAGCCGTGCCGTGGCGCGCAGGACGAGCCAGCTCAGCAGCGCGGAGCTGGCCGCCGCGCTGAGCACGCCGAGCTTTGCCTGCTCGAGCTGTTCGCCGTGGAAGGCGAGGGTGGCGATCAGCAGCGAGACCGTGAATCCGATGCCCGCGATCGCGCCCCCTCCGGCGACGGCGGCCCAGCCGACCGGCGGGCGCAGCCGTTCGCGGCTCAGCCTCGTCACCAGCCAGGACATGCCGCCGATCCCGATCGGCTTGCCGAGCACGTAGGCGAAGAGAATCCCCAGTGTGATCGGCGAGGAATAGGCGCGGGAGAGGAAGCCGCCGTTGATCGCTATGCCGACGTTGGCAAGCGCAAAGAGCGGCACGATCACGTAGCTCGTCCAGGGGTGGTAGAGCTGCTGCATGCGAGCGTTGGGCGAGACGGCCGCCCGCAGACCCGCCCGCGCAGTTCGAGCGAGCTCGGGGGTCGGCTGCTCGCGGAAGCTGCGGAACAGCTCCGTCGCCCGCTCCAGCTCACCGCGCCCTGCCGGGTACGCCAAGGTGATCAGACCGACTGCGACTCCCAGGACGACGGGATCGACGCCGGACTCGAACAGCGCCACCCAAGTGGCCACGGCAAGCAGGAAGTAGACGAGGCCGTGGCGGATGGGGACGGCGCGGGCGACGAGCGCCAGGCCGAAGATGGCGGCGGCGATGAGCAGCGGCGTGAGCGTGACGTCGGCGCTGTAGACGAGGGCGATGACGGCCAGCGCGACGACATCGTCGACGACGACGATCGTCAGCAGAAATGACCGCAGCCGATCGGGAAAGCGCGCCCCGACCAGTGCAAGCATGCCGAGGGCGAAGGCCGTGTCGGTCGACATTGCGACGCCCCACCCGTGCGCCGAGGGATGACCCGTGTTGATGGCCAGATAGATCGCGATCGGGACGGCCATGCCGCCAAGGCCGGCGAGAACCGGCAGCGTGAGCCGGCGGCGCTCCCGCAGCTCTCCGATGTCGAACTCGCGCCGCACCTCGAGCCCGACGACGAAGAAGAAAAAGGTCATCAGGCCGGTGTTGACCCAGCCGCGGAGATCCTGGGAGATTCCAGAGCCGCCGACGCGGATCGAGAGGCCCGTGTGCCAGACATCCCGGTAGGAGGAAAAGTCGATGTTGGCCCAGGCCAGCGCCGCCAGAGCGGCGCCGAGGAGGACGAGGGCGCTGCCGGTCTCGGTGCTCAGAAACTCGCGCAGCGGGGTTTCCAGGCTGCGAGCCCAGGCCGTTCGACCCGTGAAAGTGCTGCGAACGCGCGACGGCGTCGCTCGGCCAGGGCCGACACTCACGAGCCTTCGAGCAGCCCGGCCACGGCCGTCGCGACCCGTTTGCCCTTCGCGGTCAGCCGGTACTCGGCGTGCGGCGGACGGCCGGAGACGAGCTGGCGCTCGACGATGCCGGCCGCCTCGAGCTGCTCGAGGCGCTCCGAAAGCGTGGTCGGCGAGACCCCCGGCAGGGACTGGCGAAACTCGTTGAAGCGTGCCGCGCCGCTGGAGCAGGCATAGATCGTGCCCAGCGTCCAGCGGCGCTCCAGCAGGTCCGCGACGGCGCGGAGCTGCGAGGGGACCGGGTCGCAGCTACGACACCGCGGCGACATCGGCCCCATGCCCCGCAGGCTCCAGCGCCCCGTCCAGCACCTCATCGACGCTCATCACCGGGTGGAAGCTCATCTGCTCGCGGACCTCCTCGGGGACGTCGTCGAGATCACCCCGGTTTCGTTCCGGCACGAAGACCTCGGTGAGTCCCGCCGCGTGGGCGGCCAGCACCTTCTGCTTCAGGCCGCCGATTGGCAACACCCGGCCCTGCAGCGTGACCTCGCCGGTCATGCCGACAGTGTGCTTGACCGGGCGGCCGCTGAGCAGCGATGCCAGCGCCGTGGTCATCGCCGTTCCGGCGCTCGGCCCGTCCTTTGGAATCGCCCCGGCCGGCACGTGGAGATGGAACTCGCGCTGAAAGTCGGCGGCGTCGATTCCGAGCTCCTCGGCGTGCGAGCGAACGTAGGAGAGCGCGATCCGCGCCGACTCCTTCATCACCTCGCCGAGCTGCCCGGTCAGCACCAGGCCCTGGTCGCCGTCCATGGCGGTTGCCTCGATAAACAGCACGTCGCCGCCGGTCCCGGTGACCGCCAATCCGGTGGCCACACCGGGGGTCGCGGTGCGCTCCACCGACTCCTGGAAGAAGCGCTGGCGGCCGAGGGCGTCGGTCACTGCATCGGGGTCGATTACGATCGGCGCCTTAGCCTCGCCGGAGGCGATCCGCGTCGCCAAACGGCGCAGCAGCTTGCCCAGCTCGCGCTCGAGCTGGCGCACCCCCGCCTCGCGCGTGTACTCGGTCACGACCTTGCGCAGGAGCGCGTCGGAGACCTCGACCTCCTCGGCACGCAGCCCGTTTCGCTCCAGCTGCCGCGGCCACAGATAGCCGCGGGCGATCGCCAGCTTCTCCTCGGTCGTGTAGCCGTCAAAGCCGATCACCTCCATCCGGTCGAGCAGCGGCGCCGGGATGGTGTCGGTGATGTTGGCGGTGGCCAGGAAGACGACCTCGGAAAGATCGAGCTCGACGTCGAGATAGTGATCGCGGAAGGAGTGGTTCTGCGCGGGGTCGAGGACCTCGAGCAGCGCCGCGGAGGGATCGCCGCGCCAGTCGGCGCCCACCTTGTCGACCTCGTCGAGCAGGATCACCGGGTTCATCGTCCCGGCGTCGCGCAGGGCGCGCACGATACGGCCCGGCAGCGCGCCGATGTAGGTGCGGCGGTGACCGCGGATCTCGGCCTCGTCGTGAATCCCGCCGAGCGAGAGGCGCACGAACTCGCGTCCCAGCGAGCGCGCGACCGACTCGCCGATTGACGTCTTGCCGGTGCCCGGCGGGCCGACCAGGGTGAGGATCGCGCCGTTGGCGCGGCTCTCCTCGCTGGCGCCGCGCTCTTGGCGAAGCTTGCGAACGGCGATGAACTCGGTGATGCGGCGCTTTACGTCGTCGAGTCCGGCGTGGTCCTCGTCGAGCACCTCGCGGGTGTGGGCAGGGTCGAGCCGCTCCTCGGAGCGCTTCGACCACGGCACCGCGAGCAGCCAGTCAAGGTAGCTGCGGATCATCGAGGACTCGGGCGACTGCTCGCCCTGGCGCTCGAGGCGCCGCAGCTCGCGATCCGCCTGCTCGGCGACCGCCTCCGGCATCTCCGCCTCGGCGATCTTGCGCTCGTACTCGGCGATCAGGTCGCCCTCGTCCTCGCCGAGCTCCTTGCGGATCGACTCCATCTGCTTGCGCAGGAAGTACTCGCGCTGCTGCTTCTGGGCGCCGGACTCGACGTCGTCGCGGATCTTGACGCGGACCTGCAGCTCGGCGAGCCGTTCGTGCTGCATCTCGACCGCCAGCTCGAGCCTGGCCTTGACGTCGAGGGTCTCCAGCAGGCGCAGCTTCTGCTCGGTGGAAAGGTCGGGGCTGTAGCCCGCGGTGTCGGCCAGCGCGCCGGGCTCCTCTACGGAGCGCAAAATCGCGGCGATGCGGTCGTCGGCGCCGCGCAGCTCGAGGATCTCCTCGACCACCGCGCGGTACTCGCGCACCAACTCGTGGGTGCGCTCGTCGTCGGGCTGGCCGTCGTGGATCTCCTGCACCTCGATCCGCAGCTCCTCACCGGCGCCGGGCTGAGCGGCGCCAGCGAGGCCTCGGAACAAGCCGATGACCGTTGCCACTGGGGTGCCGTTGGGCAGCTGGCCGCGCTCGATCACCTCGGCGATCACGCCGACGCGGCCGAACTCGCTGTTGCGGCGGGGCAGCAGGAAGACGCGCTCCTCGTCCCCAGGATCAATCGGCAGCGTCGCGGTTACAGCGGGGAAGATGATTGCTTCGTCAAGGGGGATCAGCAGCAGATTCATACGTCCAGTTTCTGTAGCTACTCCAGACACGATAGCGGATGTGATCAGGCTGTTGTGGTTCGAGGAACGCTCGCCGTCATTCGACGGGAAGCACGACGGCTATGGTGAGCACCCAGGCCCGCGACCGAGCACCCTTCGGCCTGCGCCTCGACGGGTTCGACGGCCGGCAACTTGGCCAGAGACTGTTCCAGGCAGGCGGTCGGGCGCGGCGGGTCGGCCAGCTCGAGTTGGTCGACATCGGTGACTACGCGGTCGGTCCCGAGCCGCTGCTGCGGTCCGGCGACTTCGGCTTCGGAGCCCGCGACGCCTTTAGCCACAACCTAATCGTGCTGGCCATCGGCGACAAATGCAGTCACGCGGGGATCCGACCTCCAGCTCGCCGCTGCGGATCTCGATGAAACGACCCGGCTGGCAGTTGGGCTTCGCGAAAGTTACCTGTTCGTTCGGGGACCGCCTGGCTCGGGCAAGACCTACACGGGTGCCCAGCTGATCCTGAGCCTGCTAGACGAGGGCAACCGCGTTGGGTTGCCGCGAGTTCTCACAAGGCGATCAACAACCTGCTGCATGAAGTAGAGCAACACGCGGGTGTCCGTGGCGTTGACTTCCGCGGCCTCCAGAACCATTCGGGCGGCGACTCGAAGTTCGAGTCAAGGCTCGAGAGACCGTTGATCGGCTCCTTCGGGCAGCGCGGCGTCGTTCCCGACCGCTCAGGGGGTTGACCTCATGGCGGGCACGGCGTGGCTCTCGTGCCGAGAGGAAGTGGCGAGTCACGGGAATGCGGTGAACGGCCGCTCTGACGCCTCCTCCGGGTCGCTCCTGTCACGCCGGAGGTCACGAGTCCGAGTCTCGTCGCTCCCATCTCTTTACGAACCACTCATCGGCCACCAGAATCCCGCTCACCTTGCCTCCCCCGGCACCGCAGAGCTTGCCTGAAGTGAAGCCCTGGACACCGCCCCTCTTCCGATCTAGGGTTGCCATAGACGGGTATGCCTAGGGAGAAGCCATGAAACGCATCCGGATCGGAAGGCCGAGGTCGATACGGCTGGGCCGATCGATCCTGGTCGCAGTCGCGCTGGCGGCCACCGCGGGGAGCTCGGTCGCGATCGCACTGCGGAGCGCCCGGCAAAGCAAGACGATCCCCTCGGGGTCGTTCGGAACGGCGGTCGCCAAATGCCGAGGCCGAAGAACTGCCGTCTCGGGCGGATTTGCCGCGCCCGGGTTCGACGCCAATAACGGGCCGACGATCGGCCGTCTCAGCTCCAAGCGAGTCGGCAGGCGTCGGATCGAGACCCGGGCCCTCAACTTCGGCAACCAGGCAGGCGACCTGGTCTCGTTCGCTTATTGCGCGCTGCACGATCATGGGCTCCGGGTGAAGTCTGCAAGCAGCTGGGTCAAGCCAAACGCCCTCGGATCGGCCGTCGCCAGATGCCCCCGCGGCACCGAGGCACTCGGGGGCGGCTTCGGCATCCATCGGTTCTCCACGACCCAGGGGCCGCAGGTGACCACCCTCACCTCGAAGCGGCTCGGCGAGCGCCGGTGGAAGGTGGTCGGGGTGAACTTCAGCGGGGTGCGAGCCGGCAGGCTGATCGCCCACGCCTACTGTGAGGCGGCGCCCTTCAAGCCCGTCACCAGGTCGAAGGAAGTGACGCCGCCGCCCACCGGCGGCCTCAAGACCTTCGACGTGCGTTGCCCTAACGGGAGTGGGGCGTTCTCTGGGGGCTTCGATGGCCACGTCAAGATTCAAGGGAACCAATCGAAGGCCACGACGGCGATCGCCTCGAGGCGAGCGTCCGGTGGCCGCGTTTGGCGCACCTCGGCGCTCAGCGCTTCGTGCCCAACCCTGGGTCGACGACCGCCTACGCCTACTGCCGCGAGCGGTAGGAGCTGACTAGGGCGCCGACAGTCATGCCCTTCGTCCGCTAGTCGGCAGTCTGCGAAACGGCAGCCCCACGCTGGCCAAGCCTCCGTCGCTCCCGCTGCTCCTCGCGGTCGGTCACGCCCCGCGCCGGAGCGCGGCTCTATCGGCTGCTTCTAGAACGCGCCGCCCGCCGCCGGGGGAGCGGTGGGATCGTCGCCCTCCTGACCCAGACCCTCACGGGCGAGGTACTCCTCCACCAGCAGCGCGTTGTCCGCTGACCGCTCGACCACCCTCAGCAGGTCGGTCATCGTCGACACCTCCTCGACCTGCTCCTTGACGAACCACTGCATGAACTGCTCGGCCTGGAAGTCGCCGTTGTCGCGGGCGAGCTTGAACAGCGCGTTGATCTCCTCGGTGACCCGATTCTCCTGGTCGAGCGCCATCCGCACCGGCGCAACGACGTTGTCGAAGCGGGTCAGCTTCGCCTCGATGTCGGGGATCCGCACCTCCTGGTTGGCGTCGAGCAGGTACTGGACCATCATCATCGCGTGGTTTCGCTCCTCAACCGCCTGGCGGTAGAAGAAGGCGGCCAGGCGGGGGAGGGTCTCTGACTCGTAGTAGACGGCCGCGCCGATGTACTGCTGGTGGGCGCCGAACTCGTTTGCGATCTGCTCGTTGAGCGCCTCGGCGAAAGGCTTCTGTGCCATCGGACCTCCTCGTCTCGTTACGGCGCAGGCTATCCGCGCTGGTCTTGGAACGGCGGTTCGCTCGGCGACCCGCGCACTAGCGATCCGCCCACTCGCCCCAGCGAAAGCCGGTAGCCGAGGGCGACGGCTCGAGCGGGCTGGAGGGCAGCCCGTCGGGCACGCTCGGATCGTTGTAGCCGGAGGGGGCGACGTCGTTGGGCGTGTCGGGGTGGAAAAGCGAGGCCAGGTACTGGATCTGGCCGCGCCCGGGCCCCACCTCTCCCTGACCGCCGCCATAGATCGCGATTCCCTCGCGGTCGCAGTGCTCGTAGACGGCGAACAGCTCGCTCAGGGAGCCGAACCGCGACGGCTTCGAGTTGATCGCCCGCGGCTGGCGCTCGAGCGCCTCGATGTCGGCTAGCGAGTGAAGCGGCGCGTCCCAGGTGATCCGATCGGCGTGCGGCTCGAGCACGGGCCGGGTCTCGTCGTTCAGATCGGGGTCCTCGAGGTAGGCGTCGGGGAAGGTCTCGGCGACGGCGCGGTAGAGCTCGGGGTCGGTCTCGACGTCGACCGGCGTGCCGCGGTAAAGCCCCTTCAGGTCGAGGACGTCGACGCCCGCGATCTCCGCCAGCTCCGCGATCAGCTCGGCGTCCCAGTCGTTCTCGGGGTCGAGCTTGAAGCGCAGCGTCGGGTACTTCTCGAGTCGCCGGCGAACCGGCTCGGTGGTCGAGCGGGGGTGCTCGTCCCCGAAGCTGGAGAGGCGGGTGGAGCAGACGAAGGTGACTGGTCTCGGCTCGCGCCTCAGGGCCTCGTGCAGCGGGAGGTCGTTCTGGCGCAGCGCGAGGTCGAGCGCCGCGCTCTCATAGGCCCAGCGACGATAGTGGCGCGAGGCCTCGCGCACCGGCGCCGCGGCGGCGAACAGGTCGAGTTTGCCGAGCAGCTCGCAGAGCTCGCCCAGGGTCTTGGGACCGCTGAGATCGTGGACGGGTCCCGCGTCGCGGTGGGCGATGTGGTCGAGGACGTCGTAGACGACGTCCTCGCCGATGCCCTCCTGCCCCCTGCCCCGCAGGCTGATCACCGTCGACCCGCGCGTGAACTGGGGCGAGTACTCGCGGTCGTGGCCCTCGAGCTCGTACGAGGTGACCTCGATCGGCAGCCCGGCGACCTGCTCGAACACGCTCACGGCTCCAAGGCTATTGATACGAAGGCGAAACGATCTGACTTCCCACGCGACTGCGGATATGTTGCGACCGCAACCGAAAATCGCAACCACGGAAGAGCTAGAGGAAGGAGAGGAAGTTGGCGGAGCTAGACGCGGACGCCGGCGCTGGCCTCAAGGCGCTTGGACTCAACTGCACCCTGAAGAAGTCACCGGAGAGGTCCCACACCGAGGCGCTGATGGGCCGGGTATCCAGCCTGCTCTCCGAGCACGGTGTGGAGACGGAGCTCCTGCGCCCGGTCGACTACGCGATCGCCTTCGGGGTCAGCTCGGACGAGGGCGACGGCGACGAGTGGCCGCAGATCCTCGACAAGATCAAGGCCGCCGACATTCTCTTGATGGGGATGTCGATCTGGTTCGGGCATCGCTCCTCGGTCGCGCAGCTGGTGATCGAGCGCCTCGACGGCACCTACAACGAACGCAACGAGGTCGGCCAGTACCCGCTCTATAACAAGGTGGCCGGCGTGGTGGTGACCGGCAACGAGGACGGCGCCCACGCGTGCGCGGAATCCACGCTCTTCAACATGACCCACCTCGGCTGCGTGGTGCCCCCGAACGTCGACACCTACTGGGTGGGCGATGCCGGTCCCGGCCCCTCCTACCTCGATGCGGGTGGTCCCGAGCACGCGTACACGCAGCGGACGAGCTCCTGGTGCGCGCACAACCTCCTGCACATGGCACGGATCATGCGCGATAACCCGATCCCCCCGATCGGGAACACCCTGGACGAGCACGGCGGCGACGCCGTGCATGGTGGGTAGCCGGGCTGTGTGATCCCGACGATCGCGCTGCTCGGCGACGTGATGCTCGGGCGGCTGGTCGCCGAGCGGGTCGCCGACCAGCCGCCCGAGGAAGTCTGGGCACCCGAGGTCCGGGAGCTCTGCGGCTCGTGTGACCTCGTGATCTGCAACCTCGAGTGCTGCATCTCGTCGCGTGGTGAGCCGACGGCGCGCGTCCGCGACAAACCCTTTTTCTTTCGTGGGCCGCCGGAGGCGGTGCTGTCCCTCCAGGCGATCGGCGTTCGTGCGGTCGGCCTGGCCAACAACCACGCGCTCGACTACGAGGCCGAGGCGCTGATCGAGACGCTCGAGCTGCTCGCGCAAGCCGGGATCGCCGTCGCAGGATCCGGCCGGGACGAGTTCGAGGCGCGGCGCGGGGCGATCGTCGAGGCCGGGGGTCGGCGGCTCGGGCTGGTGGCCGTCTCCGACCATCCGCGCGAGTTTGCGGCCGACCCGGACTCTCCGGGAATCGCATACGCCAACCTGCGCCGTGGCGTTCCCAACTGGCTCGCCGACGAGCTGGCGCGACTCGACCGCGAATGCGACCACGTGGTGGCCTTCCCCCACTGGGGCCCCAACATGACCACGCAGCCGGCGGGCTGGCAGCGCCGGGCGGCGGAGCAGCTACAGGAGGCGGGCGCCGATCTGGTCGCGGGCCACTCGGCACATGTCTTTCACGCTGCCGGGTGGGGGCGGCGCGGCCCGTTGGTGTTCGATCTCGGCGACGCCCTCGACGACTACGCGGTGGACCGGCGGCTGCGAAACGACCTCGGCCTGATCGCGCTGTGGAGGCCAGGCGATCCCGAGGCCGAGCTGGAGCTCGTCGGCCTGGCCCTGGACTTCTGCCACACCCGACTCGCCGTCGGCGAGGAGGCCGAGTGGATCGCGCGGCGGCTGGCGCGAGCGTGCGCGGCGCTGGGAACCGTGGTCGAGCGGACCGCCGAGCAGCGCTTTCGCGCCACGCCGCGCGATCCCCCACAGGCGTGAGGGCCCGTCGCGGCGTAGCCTGGCGACCATGATCGAGCTCTCCACCAAGAGGCTCGAGCTCCGTGATGTCGTCGCGGTCGCTCGCCAGGACGCCGAGGTGGTGCTGAGCGACGAGGCGCGGCGGGCGATGGCGGAGAGCGCCACGATCGTCCAGCGGCTGGCCGACTCCGACGAGCCCGTCTACGGCGTCTCGACCGGATTCGGCTCGCTGGCGACAACGCCGATCCCGGCCAAGCGGCGCACTGAGCTTCAGCGGGCCCTGCTCCGCTCTCACGCGGGGGGCATGGGCCCCCCCGTCGAGCGCGAGGTGGTGCGGGCGATGATGCTGCTTCGCGCTCGCACCCTGGCGATGGGCTACTCCGGCACGCGGCCCGAGGTGGCCGAGGCGATCCTGGTCATGCTGAACGCCGGACTCACTCCCGTGGTCCCGGAGCATGGCTCGCTCGGGGCGAGCGGCGACCTCGCCCCGCTGGCGCACTGCGGACTGGCCCTGATCGGGGAAGGCGAGGTGTTCGCACGCCGGAGCGAGCGCCTCGCCACAGCCGAAGCGCTGGCCGCGAGGGGGATGGAGCCGTTGACGCTGACCGCCAAGGAGGGCCTGGCGCTGATCAACGGCACCGACGGCATGCTCGGCATCCTGGCGCTGGCCATCAACGACCTCGAGCGGCTCTTGCGGGTGGCCGACGTGAGCGCCGCGATGTCGGTCGAGGCGCTGCTCGGGACAGACCGCGCCTTCGCCGACGATCTGATCGCCCTGCGCCCGCAGCCCGGCCAGGGGGCGAGCGCGGCCAACATGCACCGCCTCCTGGAGGACTCGCCGATTGTCGCCAGCCACCGCGAGAACGATCCGCGCGTGCAAGACGCCTACTCCTTGCGCTGCGCGCCGCAGGTGAACGGTGCCGCCCGCGACACCCTGGCTCATTCTCGGCGAGTCGCGGAGGCGGAGCTCGCCTCGGCGATCGACAACCCGATGATCCTTCCGGACGGCCGGGTCGAGTCGTGCGGGAACTTCCACGGCGCTCCGGTGGCTTTGGCGTGCGACTTCCTGGCGATCGCCTCCGCCGAGGTCGGCGCGATCGCCGAGCGGCGAACCGACCGCCTCCTCGACCCGGCTCGCTCACAGGGCCTGCCTCCCTTCCTGGCCGAGGGTCCGGGCGTCAACTCCGGGCTGATGCTCGCCCAGTACACGCAGGCGGCCATGGTCGCCGAGAATCGCCGTCTGGCAGCGCCGGCCAGCGTCGATTCGCTGCCGACCAGCGCCATGCAGGAGGATCACGTGCCGATGGGTTGGGGAGCGGCCCGGAAGCTGCGCACCTCGATCTCCAATCTCGCGGCCATCCTCGCGATTGAGCTGGTCGTCGCCGCCCGCGGCCTCGATCTGCGGGCCCCGCTCGAGCCCGGGGCCGGCACGGCCGCGGCATTGGGGGCCGTGAGGGCCGCCGGCGTCCCCGGCACGGGACCCGACCGGTGGCTTGCCCCGGAGCTGGCGGCCGCGGAGAGCCTGGTCGCATCCGGCGACCTCCTGGCGGCCGTCGAGGGCTCGGTCGGAGAGCTCGAGTGAGCGGTCCACGGGAGGTGCGCGCCCCGACGGGAGCCAGGATCTCCTGCCGCGGATGGCAGCAGGAGGCGCCGATGCGGATGCTGATGAACAACCTCGACCCAGAGGTCGCCGAGCGGCCCGACGACCTCGTCGTTTACGGAGGGACCGGGCGGGCTGCGAGGTCCTGGGAGGCGTTCGATGCGATCGTGGCCACCCTGCGCACCCTAGGCGATGACGAGACGATGCTCGTCCAATCGGGTAAGCCCGTTGGCGTCTTTCGCACCCACGAGTGGGCCCCCCGGGTCCTGATCGCCAACTCCAACCTGGTCCCCGATTGGGCGAGCTGGGAGGAATTCCGAAGGCTCGAGCAGCTCGGGCTGACCATGTACGGCCAGATGACCGCGGGCTCGTGGATCTACATCGGAAGCCAGGGAATCGTCCAGGGGACCTACGAGTGCTTCGCCGAGATCTCCCGTCGCCGCTTCGGGGGCTCGCTGGCCGGCACGATCACGCTCACCGCAGGCCTCGGCGGCATGGGCGGCGCCCAGCCGCTGGCGGTGACCATGAACGGCGGCGTCGCGCTCTGCGTCGAGGTCGACCCGCAAAGGATCCGCCGCCGGTTGGAGACCCGCTACCTCGACGAGCAGGTCGAGAACCTCGCCGACGCGGTCTCTCGCTGTGAGGCGGCAAAGGCCGAGCGGCGCCCGCTCAGCGTCGGCCTGTGCGCCAACGCGGCCGACGTGGTGCCGGAATTGCGCCGGATGGGATTCGAGGCCGACATCGTCACCGATCAGACCTCAGCACACGATCCCCTGAACGGCTATGTGCCCAACCTGATCACCCCGCAGGAGGCCGGGGAGCTTCGCGAGGCCGACCCCGACGAGTACGTGCGTCGCGCGCGGGCAGCCTGTGCGGCGCACTGCGCCGCCATGGTGGGCTTCCTCGACGACGGATCGGAGGTCTTCGACTACGGCAACAGCCTGCGCGCGGAGGCTCAGCTCGGCGGCTTCGAGCGGGCCTTCGCCTACCCTGGCTTCGTCCCCGCCTACATAAGGCCGCTGTTCTGCGAGGGCAAGGGACCGTTCCGCTGGGTGGCGCTGTCCGGCGAGGAGGCTGACATCGAGGCGACCGACCGCGCGGTGCTCGAGGAGATCCCGGGCGATCCAGCCCTGGAGCGCTGGATCCGGCTGGCCGGCGAGCGGATCGCCTACCAGGGGTTGCCGGCGAGGATCTGCTGGGCCGGCTACGGCGAGCGCCACCGGCTCGGGCTGCGATTCAACGACATGGTGCGCTCGGGAGAACTCCGAGCGCCGATCGTGATCGGCCGCGACCACCTCGATTCCGGCTCGGTGGCGTCTCCCTACCGCGAAACGGAGTCGATGGTCGACGGCTCGGACGCGATCGCCGACTGGCCGCTCTTGAACGCGCTCGTAAACACCGCCGCCGGAGCCTCGTGGGTCAGCATTCACCACGGGGGCGGCGTCGGGATCGGCCGCTCGATCCACGCCGGCATGGTCTGCGTCGCCGATGGGACCGATCTCGCCGCGCAGAAGTTGGAGCGGGTGCTCACCGCCGATCCGGGGACCGGGGTGATGCGACACGCCGACGCCGGGTATGACCGGGCGCGGGCGGTCGCCGCGCGGCGCGGCGTGCGGATCCCGATGGCGGCGGACTGAGAGGGCTGGGCGTGAGCTCGCCCGCGTCCCCGGCCCAGACCATATGCCTGACCAAAGCCGCGCAGGTCGTGCGGCCGCCCGAGGACGGGCTGCCGTTCCTTCGGCACGATCGCGCCGCAGAGCTTCGTTTCGACCCGGTCCCTGTGACGATCGCGGGCGGCACGATCGCCGCCTTCGCGGAGACCGACGCAGAGCTTCGCATCGACGCCTCCGGCTGCGCGGTGGTGCCCGGCTTCGTCGACTGCCACACGCATCTTCCGTTCGCCGGATGGCGGGCCGGCGAGTACGAGCTCAAGGTCAGCGGCGCCAGCTACGAGGAGATCGCCCGGGCAGGGGGAGGAATAGCGGCGTCGGCCGCGGCCCTGGCCGAGGCCGGGGACGCCCAGGTCCTCGGCCAGGCCAAGTCGCTGGCGGACGAGATGCTGGCGTGGGGCACAACCGCCTTTGAGTGCAAAAGCGGCTACGGGCTGTCCGCCGAAGGTGAGCTCCGCGCCCTGCGGCTGGCCGATGAGCTCGATCGCTTGGTCAGTCAGACGACGGTCTCGACGGCGCTGCTCGCCCACGCGGTGCCGCCCGGCTACAGCGCGGATGCCTGGATGGACGAGGTGGAGTCCCTGCTCCCGCGCGTCGCCGATGAGACGGATGCGACCGCCCTGGATATATACGTGGAGTCGATCGCGTTCTCCAACCAGCACCTCGCCCGCCTCGGCGAGCTCGCCGCCGACGCGGGCCTCGCGCTTCGCTGCCATGTCGAGCAGTTCACAGGTAACCGGTCGGTGCCGGTGGCGCTCGAGCACGGGGCGCGCTCGGTGGACCATCTGGCCTGCCTCCATCCGGACGACCTCGAACCGTTGGCGGCGAGCGAGTGCGCCGCGGTCCTGCTCCCGGGCGCCGAGTTCATGGCGGCCGAGCGCACCGCGCCGGCCCGTGAGCTCGCGAACGCCGGCGCGATCTGCGCCCTGGCGACGGACGCCAACCCCGGGACTTCGCCGCTGGTCTCGCTGCCGCTCGTGATCGGCCTCGCGGTGAGGCGGTACGGCTGGACGGCCGGCGAGGCGGTGCTCGCCGCTACGCACAACGCCGCCTGGGTGATCGGCTTGCACGAGCGCCTCGGGTCGCTCGAGATCGGAAAGAGCGCCGACCTCCTCCTCCTCGACGCCCCGATCGAGCACCTGCCCTACCGCCTCGGCCACAACCCGGTGCTGGCGGCCTTTCGGGCCGGCGAGCTGCTGTACGTGCGCGCCGACACTGCGGCCCGATTCGATGTCTGAGCCCGCGGGCCGCTACGAGATCCCGGCGATGCCGAACGCCCACTCGCACGCCTTCCAGCGGGGCCTGCGGGCGATCGGCGAGCGACCGGCGCCGGCGACCGCGGCCAGCGACGACTTCTGGAGCTGGCGCGAGGAGATGTACCGGCTTGCGGGCTCGCTGGAGCTCGACTCGATGCACGATGCCGCCGTGGCGGCCTTCGCCGAGATGGGTCAGGCCGGCTACGGCGCCGTGGGCGAGTTCCACTATCTCCATCACCGGGCCGACGGGACGCCGTACGACGATCCGAACCAGATGGCGATCGCGGTCGCCGAGGGGGCGATCGCCGAGGGCCTTCCGATCGTGCTCCTGCCTGCCGCCTACCACCGGGCCGGCTGGGACGGTGCCGACCTCGAGCCCGAAGGCGCGCAACGGCGGTTCTCCGACCCCGACGTCGAGACCTTCCTGGAGCGTGTCGATCGGTTGCGTGAATGGGCCGAGGGACGGGCCGAGGTGGAGGTGGGGGTGGCGGCCCACAGCGTCCGCGCCCTGCCCGCGAGCTGGCTCGAGCGGATCGCCGCCCACGCCGAGGAGCGGGGAATGGTGCGCCACGTCCACGCCTCGGAGCAGCGCCGCGAGGTCGAGGCCTGCCGCGCCGAGCATGGCTGCTCGCCGATCGCCCTGCTTCAACGGACCGGGTTCCTGGGCCCGCGGACGAGCGTTGTCCACGGGATTCACGTCGACGCCAAGGACGTCGCCATGCTGGCGTCCACCCGGACGATCGTGATCTCGTGCCCGACCACGGAGGGAAACCTCGGCGACGGCCACTTTCCGGCGCTCGCCTATCGCGACGCCGGCGTCCGGATGGCGATCGGCAGCGACTCCCAGGTCAGGGTCGATCCCTTCGAGGAGGTCCGCGAGCTCGAGACGGGCGCCCGGCGCCAGGGGCAGACCCGCAGCGGGTTGCTCGCCGCCTACGGCGATCTCTGGGCCGAGCTCGCCGGCAACGGGGCGGCCAGCCTCGGCCTCGACCCCGATCGCCTCGACCGCGTCGAGCTCGACCTCACCCACCCGGCGCTTCGCGATGTGCCTCCCGAGGACCTCCCGCTGGCGATCGCCACCTGCGCTACCGCGAACGCGGTGGCCGGACGCGCGCCGACGGACTGACGGCGGCGGCGCCGTCAGTGTTGCCCTCGGGCTTGACGCCACCCAATCCGCGCGTACCGTGTGGTATGGCTCGGTATCGGTCTGCGTTCGAAGGAAAGTCCTCACCGGAAAACGAAGGCGGAGGTCGACCCGGCGTCCTCGTCCGCTACCGCGTCTTCGGTGGTCCGGCGGCCGTCGACCAGCGCCTCACCGTGTTTGAGGACGGTGCCGTGCAGCTGGATGAGCGGCACCGCAGCCGCGACCCCACGTGGTTGCGGCTTGACGCGCCCGAGCTGGACAGGCTTCGCGCCGCGCTCGAGGAGCTGCCCGCGCGGCGCTGGTCGATCCTCGCCAGGCTGGGGCTGATGAGGGTCAAGAACCTGTTCGCCCTGTTCCCGAACCTGCGCATGCCCTCGGGCGCGCACTTCCAGCTCAAGCGGGGCCGCCGCGCGATCGTTGGGGGGACGGCCGAGGACCCGGACCTCGCGGCGCTCGTGGAGCTGCTCGACTCGCTCCGCGTGCAAGCCGTGCGCACGCATCCCCGTTGGAGGATCGGAGAGCACCCGGTTGGCGAGCAGGCCGAAGGCCTCGATGCCGGTGGCAAGGTCGGGCTCGGGGGTGTCCTCCTGCTTGGCGTGGCTGATGCCGCTAGTGGAGGGACAGAAGACCATCGCAGCCGGCAGGACGCGGGCGACCTCGGCGGCGTCGTGGAGGGCGCCGCTGGTGAGCACGCGGTCCGAGCCCGCCGCTTCGCGGCAGGCCTCCCGCGCTGCGGCGATCAGACGCGAGTCGAACGGGATCGGCTCGATTCGCCACACCGGCTCCGATGCGTGCTCGCAGCCACGCTTCGCCGCCACCGCCTCGGCCGCGGCCAGGGCCTCGGCGAGCATCGATGCCAGCTCCTCGGCCTGGGGGTGGCGCAGGTCGATCAACAGCTCGGCCTCACCCGCCACCGCGGTCGGGATCCCGGGCCGCAGCGCGAGCGCACCGGTGGTCGCAACGCCGCCATGGCGACGGCCGATCTCCTCGACCCGCAGGGCGTACTCGGCCGCGGCGAGACCGGCGTCGCGTCGGCGGTCCATGGGCGTGGTGCCGGCGTGCGAGGCCTGGCCGCTGAAATGGAAGCGGTGACGCTCGACCCCGGCGCACCCGCTGACCGCGGCGGCCCGCAGGCCCTCCGCCTCGAGGACCGGCCCCTGCTCGATGTGGAGCTCGAGGTAGGCGGCGAGCCGCTCCTGGCGGCTGGCCGCCTCCGGCGCCCGATCCAGATCAACGCCGTTCTGCGCCAGCACGTCGACGAGCATCCCGCCTTCTCGGTCGCGCAGGCCCCGCACCTCGGCGGGGTCGAGGGCCCCCGAGAAGGCGGAGCTGCCGAACAGGCTGCGGCCGAAGCGGGCGCCTTCCTCGTCGGCCCAGTCCACGAGCATCAGGGTCCGAGGCGGGGGGACGCCCGCCTCGGACCACGCCCTGAGCACGCCGAGCGCCGCCATCACCCCGAGCGCGCCGTCCAGCCAGCCACCCTCCGGCACCGAGTCGAGGTGCGACCCAAGCGCCAGCGCCGGCTCTTGCTCACCCTCCAAGGAGGCCCAGAGATTTCCGGCCGGGTCGGGCTCGGCTGTGAGGCCGATCTCGCCGAGCAGCTCGCCGAGCAGCGCCCGCGCCTCGCGCCACCCATCGCCCCAGCACAGTCGCTGCGCCCCGTCGGTCCCTCCGGTGCGGCGATCGAGCTCGCGCAGGTCGGCGATCGCCCGGCCGGAGTTGACCACGGGTCCGCCGCTCATCCGCCCAGGCGCTGGCGGCGAAGCGCCTGCACCAAGCAGTGGGCGCCACCGCCCCCCAGCGTGAACATCGACAGGTCGAGCTCCTCGACGGTCAGCCCGCGGGCGCGCATCGACGCGTTCAGCGAGTCGGCTCCGGCAACCGAGAGCACGCGCTCGTCACCGAGCGAGATCGCGTTGGCGCCGAGCTGCAAGGCGTCCTCCGCGGACACCTCGATCAGCTCGAAGCCGCGGTCCCGAAGCCAGGTCACGAAGCCGGCCGCCAGCACCTCGGTGCAGGCCGCGGCCAGCCGCTCCCCGAGGACCGCGAGCAGTACGTCGATGTGGACGAAGCGCTCGGGGATCGGCTCCACACGGACTTCCCACCCGTCCTCGGCCAGCCAGCCGGCGAGCTGCCGTGCCGCCGGCTCCTGGGTGCGATCCTCGCCGGCGCCGATCACAGCGCAGCCCGGCTCGAGGATCATCACGTCGCCCCCCTCCAGCGCCCCGGCCGTGATCATGCCGCGAATCGGGATCTCACTGCCCTGGTAGAACCGGATCGCGGCCGCGTACTCGCCGCGCCGCCACCACTGGTGGAGCTGTGTGATCACCGCCCCGCCCGGGGTCATCGCGCTCGAGTCGCGAGCGAAGACCTGATATGGCAGCGCCGCGTCGGGCTCCAGGAAGTGGACCCGCACCCCTGCTTCCTGGTAGGCGGCGACCATCGCCGCGTGCTGGCGGCGCGCCAGGTCGCCGTCGAAGCGCCGCCCGCTCTCGAGGGTCGCGCGGGAGATCGCGCTGGTCGGCAGCCAGCGGAAGTTGTCGGGGCGGCAGACGAGCACGTCCCGCAGCCGTCCGTGCTCGGAGTCGACGCCCCAGGCGGGCTCAGGCTGTAGGGCCGCCGGGCCCTCGCTCACTCGCTGACCACCCGAATTGTGCGGAGGCTTCGGTCCACGGCTCCCCTCACCCAGCCGCCATGCTCGACCACCTCGTGGATGTAGTCGACGGTCTCCTGGGTCAAGCGCTCTCCGGGCAGCACGTTCGGGATCCCCGGCGGGTAGGCGGCCAGGGACTCCGCGGCCACGCGCCCCACCGCCTCGTCGAACGGCACCACCTCCTGCGGCCCGAAGAAGGCCTCGCGCGGGGGCGCCTCGAGGCTCCCCCAGGGCGGCGGGGGCGTGAATGGCCGCTTCGGCAGCTGGGGCTCGGCCCCGAGGACCTCGACCGCCCGGCGCATGGCGGCGGCGAAGCGCCCTGCGCTCCGCGCCGCGTTCTCTCCCATCCCTAACGCCGCGACGACCACGTTCTCCGAGACCAGCTCGAGGTTGATGTCGTCCAGCTCGCGCATCAGCGAGGCGAGCCGCGTGCCGGTGCTGCCGGTAGCGCGGACGTCGATCGAGAGACGCAGCGGGTCCCAGCCATGGACCCCCGGGCGACCGACCAGCCGCTCGTCGAGGACCTCCAGCCCTCCTATCCGCTGGACCTCGGCTCGGGCCCGCTCGACTCCCGCGAGAGTCTCGGCGAGCAGCTCCGTCCCGTGAACCGCCGCGTGTCGACGCGCGGCGTCCAGGGAGGCGGTGAGAAGGGCGCTCGGACTGGTCGATTCGGTCAAGGTCACGCAGCGATCGACCAGCAGCTTGTGCACCGAGGAGAGGACGAGGTCGGCATCGCACTCCAGCGCGCTCGCCGGCAGAAGCGGAGAGAAGCGCAGATGAGAGCCCCAGGCCTCGTCCACGACCAGCGGCAGGTTTCGGTCGTGGCAGACCTCAGCCAGACCGGTGACGTCGGCGACCGCGCCGAAGTAGGTGGGAGACACGGTCAGCGCCGCGACGGCATCCGGTGAGCGGTCGAGTGCCTCGGCGAGCGACTCCGGAGTCAGGCAATGGGCGACGCCGAGCTCGGCGTCGAGCTCGGGTGCGACGAAGCTCGGCTCCAAGCCGGCGAGGATGATCCCGTCGATGGTGCTCGAGTGGGCGTTGCGCTGAACAACGACGCGCTTGCCGGCGTGGCGAAGCGCGAGGCAGGTGCCGTGGTTGCCCTGTGAGGCGCCGTTGATCAGAAACCAGCTCCGCCGCGCGCCCCACGCCTTCGCGGCGAGGCGCTGAGCCTGCTGGAACGGGGAGTCCGCCCCGACGTCGATGCCCTCGATCCCGGCGGGAACGTCACGGTCGAATGCCGCCTGGCCAAGCGCGTCGATCGCCGCCGGGTCCGCTCCGTGTCCCCCCTTGTGCCCGGGGACGTGGAAGCGGCCGGGCCGGCGCTCCGCGTACTCGACGATCGCGTCCAGGTAGGGCGTCTGGTCCTGCTCGGTGCGCCCCTCCGTCGGGCGCCCGGCGCCCGTCGCCGATTGCAGAGCGTCCCCAGACATCCGCCGTGGACTCTAGTGCCGGGCCGGCCAGGGCCGTGGGATCAGACACCTAGGTCCCTGGTACCGTTCGATCGTCCTCGTATGGACGACGACCACCCTCCTCGAAGTACCAAGGACATAGGCGACGCCCGTAGTCCGGGCGAGCCTGCCCTGCGCCGGCCGTGAGGGTCCTGCTCCTCATCCTGCTGCTGCTGCTCGTGGTGCTGAACGGGCTCTTCGTCGCCGCCGAGATCGGACTGGTGCGCTCGCGGCGGGCACGACTCGAGGTGATGGGGAACGAGGGCGAGCGGGGTGCTCAGCAGGCGCTGCAGCAGATCAACCGCATGGCCGAGTTCATCGCCGCCTGCCAGGTGGGCATCACCCTGACCTCGATCGGGATCGGGTTCCTCGGCGAGCCAGCGCTCGCGAAGCTGTTCGAGCCGGTGTTCGGCGGGCTCTCGCACGCCGTCGCCGCGACGATCTCCATCACGTTCGCCTTCCTCCTGGTCACCTCGATCCACATCACGTTCGGCGAGCTGACCCCCAAGCTGCTCGCGATTCCCCGCGCCGAGAGTACTGCGCGGCGACTCGCGCGACCGCTTGGTGCCTTCCGGGTCATCAGCGCGCCGTTCACGCTGGGGCTGACCAAGGTCGCAAGCGCGATCGTGGGACTGTTCGGAGCCCCGGCATCCCTGGACGAGCAGGCCAGCTCCGAGGATCTGAAGATCATCAT
Source organism: Actinomycetota bacterium (assembly GCA_005884985.1). GTDB lineage: Bacteria > Actinomycetota > Thermoleophilia > Solirubrobacterales > 70-9 > AC-56. The sequence goes on from VAYK01000013.1 coordinate 24,942, forward strand.
CTCCCAGTCGCAGACTGGAGGCTCGCTCGACCCGGGAGAGGCGGTGATGCTCGGCGGCGTCTTCCATCTGCACGAGCAGGAGGCGCGCGAGGTGATGACGCCGATCCCCGCCGTGATCACCGTCAACGCCTCGGAAACGGTCGAGGAGGCGCTGCAGCGCTGCGTCTCCTCGGGTCACACCAGGCTGATCGCGATCGAGGACGACAACCCCGACCGAGTGCGGGGCGTCGTCCACAACAACAGCCTCGCGCGCCTCTACATGAACGCGGGCCCGGACACCTCGATCGAGCCGGCGATCCGCGAGGTGCCGATCTTCCCCGAGACCAAGCCGCTCGACGACCTGCTCGCCGAGCTGCAGCGCCAGCGCAGCTCGATCGCCGTGGTCTCGGACGAGTACGGCCGCACCGTGGGCATCGTCACCGTCGAGGACATCGTCGAGGAGGTGGTGGGGGAGATCGAGGACGAGACCGATCCGCGGGCCGCCTCGATGCGACGGCTCACCGACGGTGACTGGTACGTGCGGGGCCACATCTCCCTCGGCGATCTCGAGGACGTGGGGATCCAGCTTCCGGTCTCCTCGGACGCCTTCAACTCGATCGGCGGCTACGTCTTCTCAGAGCTTGGTCGCCTGCCGAAGCGCGGCGACAGGATCGAGGCGAACGGATACGAGATCAGGGTCGAGTCGGTGCGAGAGAACCGGATCGTCGCTGTTCGCATCCATCCGTCATCGACTGGCGAATTTCCCCGCCAGACGGGCACGGGCGAGGCTCAAACCCGCAATTAGCGGCTTTCAGACCCCCTGGCTTCCGTCCGCGAACGGCTCTAGCTTGCGCGCAGTCCGGCTCATCTACCTGAGGGGCGACCATGTGGGTAGTGAAGCTCACTGACAAGCAGCTCGAGGTCCTGAAGGCCATTCTTCGCGCCGAAGAGCATCTGGGGCCGGCGCTCCGCGGGGCGCTGGAAGCGCTCGACCTGGCCCGCTGGGATGACCTGCCCGAGGCGCAGCTTCCGTGGGAGGACGTCAGCGAGACGGCTCGCCGTCAGGGGATCTCGGAGGCTGACGTGATCTGGGACCTCGCCGGCAAGCGCAAGCGAACCGCCGCCTAGTGGTACCACAGCCTCTCAGTCGTACTCGTAAAAACCAGCGTGGCTCTTGCGGCCAAGCTTGCCATTGCCGATCATCTCCTCGATCAGCCCGGGTGCGCGGTACCTGTCCTCCTCGGTGTCGGTGTAGAGGCTCTCGCCGATCGCCGCGGCGACGTCTAGCCCGATGAAGTCGAGCAGGCGCAGCGGCCCCATCGGATAGCGCGCACCCAGCCGCATGCACGAGTCGACGTCGGCGGCATGCATGCCGGTGCGTTCCATCAGCCGCACGGCGTCGAACAGGTAGGGAAATAGCAAGCGGTTGACGACGAAGCCGGGTTGGTCCGGAACCTCGATCACGGTCTTGCCGAGCGCCCTGGCCCAGGCGCTCGCGCGTTCGCGCACCCCGTCGCGGGCGTGCTCCGGGACGCAAAGCTCCACCAGCTCCATCCGCTGCACGGGGTTGAAGACGTGGAAGCCGAAGATCCTGTCCGGATGGCCGCTCCGCGCCGCCAGCTCGGCCACCGGCAGCGACGACGTAGTGGTCGCCAAGTCGGCCTGGTGGCAGCAATCGCCGAGCTCCTGGAGCATGTCGACCTTGGCGTCGAGGTCCTCGATCACCGCCTCGACCACCAGGTCGGACTTGGAGAGGTCGGCGGGGTTGGTGGTCACGCGGATCCGGCCCGGCCTCCCTCCCTCGACCTTCGAGCAATCAGCCTGGGCGCGCTCCTCCGCCCGCCAGGCCGAGACATCGCTTCGGGCCAGCAGCTGGACCTGGGCGATTGCCGAAGCGCAGGCGGCGAGTGCGCAACCGATCGCCCCGCTTCCGACCACCGCGGGACGCATGTATCCATCCGAGCCGGTCACCCAACGTGGTTACTATCACGCCCCCGGCGGCACTGGGCTGGTCGCGCTGAGGGGTACCCTCCCTACATGGCGCAGCCCCAGAGGCGGCACGGTTCGGCGACGGCGACCGCCGGCATGGCCGCAACCCTCGTGGTCGCCGTGATGATGCTGGGCGCGGTGTCGATGTGGACGGTGATCCCGTTCGGATGGATCTGGGTCGGGTCGATGCTTTCGAGCTCCCAGCAACCGTCCGGCGGCCCCTACATGGTCGTCTTCGTCGGCATCGTCTGCTCGATCATCGCCATGGCCTGGGTGCTATCGCGGCTCAACCGCCTCTATGCGCGGATCACGGGCAGCGCCAGCTTGCCGGGGCGCTACCTGCCGGCGTGGCGTAAGAGCCTCAGCGACGAGCGTGAGGGCCCCCACGGCATCAGCGTGCTCGAGGCCGTGATCCTGGCCTCCGTGCTGCTGGCCGGAGCGGCGATGGCCATCTGGTTCTTCATCGCCGCCGGTTCCCCCCTCCCGAACCAGTAGCCAGGAGCTCGGCGGTAGCCCGAAGCCGCCTGGTTGACTCGCCAGTCAACCGATCGGCTATCGTGCATGGAGGCGTCTCGAACGACTGAACGGAGGCATTCCGGATGGCGAGCAACGGCAAGTTCCAGGGTCGCGAGGTGGTCATCGTGGAGGCCGTCCGCACGCCAATCGGCCGCGGTCACGAGGAGAAGGGCTACTACAAGGACGTTCACGCCTCGAACCTTCTGTCGAGGACGTTCAAGGAGCTCGTCGACCGCGCCGGGATCGAAGCTTCCGAGGTCGAGGACGTGGTCGCCGGCTGCGTGCAGCAGTTCGGCGAGCAGGCCCTGAACATCGGCCGCAACGCCTGGCTCGAGGCGGGACTCCCGATCGAGACCCCGGCGACCACGGTCGACCGCCAGTGCGGTTCTGCGCAGCAGGCGGTCAACTTCGCCGCCGCGCTGATCGCCTCCGGCGTCCACGACGTCGCCATCGGCGGCGGCGTCGAGCACATGGGCCACCTCTCGTTCGCCGACGGGATTTCAGTCCAGCAGGAACACGGCTTCGCCTTCTCGCCGCAGCTGCTCGAGCGCTACAACCTCGTCCCGCAGGGGATCTCGGCCGAGATGATCGCCGACAAGTGGGAGATCCCCCGCTCCGAGCTCGACGAGATCGGCCTGCGCTCCCACCAGCTCGCCGCCAAGGCGACCGAGGAGGGTCGCTTCGAGCGGGAGATCATCCAGTTCTCGGTCAACGGCGACACCTACGTCACCGACCAGGGCATCCGCCCAGACACCAGTATCGAGAAGCTGGCGGAGCTGAAGCCCGCCTTCAAGGAGGACGGCAAGATCACCGCCGGCAACTCGTCGCAGATCTCCGACGGCGCCGCGGCCGTGCTGCTGATGACGCGGGAGAAGGCCGACGAGCTGGGGCTGAAGCCGCGCGCCAGGATCGCCGACGAGACCACCGTCGGCGTCGACCCGGTGATCATGCTGACCGGCCCGATCCCAGCGACGAACAAGCTGCTGGACCGCAACGGCATGAAGATCTCGGACCTCGACCTGATCGAGATCAACGAGGCGTTCGCCTCGGTGGTGGCGGCGTGGCGGCGCGAGCTCGAGCCCGACATGGACAGGGTGAACGTGAACGGCGGCGCGATCGCCCTTGGACACCCGCTGGGGTCGACCGGCGCCCGCCTGATCACGACGCTGCTGCACGAGCTGGAGCGCTCCGACAAGGAGTGGGGCCTGGTCACGATGTGCTGCGGCGGCGGCCTCGGCACCGGCACCCTGATCCAGCGCCTCTGAGCCCACGCGCCCGCAACCGGCCGGCCGGGGCTCACGCTCGGAGAGCGGCGGCGCGGCTGAGCGCCGCCGACGAGCATCTGCGCTCCGCGGATCGCGTGATCAGGCGGCTGATCGACGAGCGCGGGCCCATCGACCCCGGCACCGACCGGCGCGGCAGCCGGCCGGACGCCTACGAGGCGCTCGCCCGTGCGATCGTCGGCCAGCAGCTCTCGACCAAGGCGGCGCGCTCGATCTGGGAGCGGCTGATCGCCCCCTTCGGCGGCTCCTTCCCGCCCCCCGCTGAGCTGATCGCGACCGACCGTGAGTCCCTTCGCGAAGCCGGTCTCTCCTGGTCCAAGGTCGGCTTCCTGCGCGACCTCGCCGAGCGGATCGAGAATGGCGAGTTGAATCTCCAGCGGCTCGCACAACTCCCCGACGAGGACGTGGTCGCGGAGCTGATCCAGATCAAGGGGATCGGCGCCTGGACCGCCGAGATGTTCCTGATCTTCCATCTCGCCCGCCCGGACGTCGTCTCGACCGGCGACCTCGGGATCCGCCGCGCGGTGCAGCTGGCCTATGGCCTCGACGATCTCCCGGGGCCAGGGGACCTCGAGCGGATCGCCGAGCCCTGGCGCCCCCACCGGACGCTCGCCTGTCTCTATCTATGGCGGTCGCTCGACAATACGCCGGCCTGAGAGTGCGGCTCCAACCTGGCTACGGATACTCGCAAGCGTTGTCGCGCCTTCCCGGATAGCCTGAATGCGTCCCGATGAGCGAGTCCGACGCCGCCAACTTCAAGCTCTTCGAGGCCCAGGGCTGGACGGCGCAGGCGGGAACCTACGGCGAGCTGACCGGCCAGGTGACGAGCCGCTTCGCCGAGCCGCTCCTTGACGCCGCGGGTGTCCGCCACGGCGATCGGCTACTGGACGTCGCGACGGGCCCGGGCTATGTCGCGGAACGGGCCGAGGCCCGAGGGGCGGTCCCGCTCGGAATCGACATCGCGGAGGGAATGGTTGCCGTCGCCCGTCGCAACCACCCGGAGCTCGAGTTCATGGTTGCCGACGCTGAGGAGCTTCCGTTGGAGGACGGTAGCTTCGATGCGGTGGTCGGCAACTTCGTCATCAACCACCTACCCGCGCCGGAGCGCGGTGTCGCGGAGGCCGCTCGGGTCCTGGTGGGAGGGGGGCACATCGCGTTCTCCGCGTGGCTGCGGCCCGATCGGATGCTGATCATGGGACTGATCGGCGATGCAATCGAGGTCGCCGACGTGGAGGAGGACGGGCAGGCCGCCGGTATCCCCCCCGGGCCGGACGGCTACCGGTTCGCCGACCAGGCCGAGTTCCGGGGGTTGCTCGAGGGAACCGGGCTGGTGGAGGTCGCCGTGGAGCCGGTCGTGCTCGTGCAGCGGATCGCGGACGCGGAGGAGCTGTGGCGAGGCTTCATGGGCGGGAGCGTGCGGGGCTCGGCGTTCGTCCGGGCTCAGTCTGACGCCGTTCGGGCGCGGATCCGGGACGCCCTCGACGCGGTCGTCGAGCCCTACTGGGCTGGCGATGCGCTCGAGGTACCAGTGGCTGCGAACATCGCCTCGGGTCGCAAGGTGTGAGCGCGCGGCAGCGCTCCGGACGGGGTTCGAGGCGGGCCACTACTCGGCACTCGGCGAGCTCTATGCGGACCACGGCCCTCGAGGCAAGCGTGCAGGGGCCCGGGAGCGCGCCTCGGGTCCGGACGCCGCGGTGGCGGCGCGAGCAAACCGGCCTCGGTCAGGGTGCCAGTCGGCCGCCAACGAACTGAACCAGTCCGGCCAGGCGCTGGCGGACGTTCTCGAATCCGCGCTCCTGGAGCGCTCCCACGATCTCGTCGGACTCGAACACGCGCATGCCGCTGGCTCGCTCGATCAGCGGCTTCAGCGGCGGCAGGGTCACCTGGCGGCGGACCGAGGTCATGATTGCGATCCGCCCGCCAGCGCGGAGCACCCGCCGCATCTCGTCCAGCGCCGCGAACGGATCGGCGAACAGGTGCAGGGCGGCGAAGCAGCAGAGGCCGTCGAAGACGCCCTCGCGGAACGGGAGCACAGTCGCGTCGGCGCGGATCAAGGCCAGGTTGGCCAGGCCGGCGGCCTCAAGCTCTGCCGCGCCGCGAGCGAGCATCGTCCTCGAGGCGTCGATCCCCACCACGAGGCCGTCGTTGCCCACCGCGCGCGCGAACTCGCGCGTGAAGTTCCCCGGCCCGCAGGCGACGTCGAGCACGACGTCCCCGGGCGCGAGGCCGAGCAGCAGCCGCGCGATCCGCACCTCCTCGGCCATCCCTGGCCCGGTGACCCCCTTGACGGCCCGCGCCAGCGCGGGGCGCCAGTAGCGCTCGTAGATCGCCGGCACGAAGCGGGTGGTCATCAGGTCCTGCGCGGCGCCGGTCGACTCGAGCTCCCCGCCGAGCAGGTCGAGGTAGCCGGGGGCGCTCGCCTCGGGTTCCACCGTCCGTCCGGCCGCCTCTGTGGTGAGCAGCTCGCGCGCTCGTCGAAGCCCCTCGGCGCTCGTCCGTTTGGCGGTCGCCACGCGAGCGCTCCCGCGTCAGTGGGCGGCGGGCGTGCCAGGCCCGAGGCCGCGAGGCTCTCCCGAGTGCTGCGCCAGCTCCGTGAGGCGCACGATCTGACGCTCGCCCTCGATTCGCACCGGATCGTCGGCGGGTAGCCGCTCGATCAGGCGCCGGATGCGGTTGCGGATCTGCAGCGCGAAGTGCGGCGTCGCGGGGCCGGCGAGCGCTCGGATGTCCTCGACTGTGATCCGGCGTTCGCTGGCCAGCCGGTCGGGCCGCTCGGCCTCGCTCACGGGTTGTCGCTCCTCGTCCCTCTCATTTCCCTCCCTGCCCGTGCTGCGGCGTTCCGGGCGGCGGGGCCAGCCCACCTCCGCCGCCGGACCTTACCTGTACGACCTCGGCGAGATCGTCGACCTGCGACTGGAAGCCGACCGAGATCGCGTTCTGGTCGCCGATCAGCCAGACGTGGTTGTAGACGGCGCGGGTCGGATCGTCCACGTAGCCGGGCTTCACGTCGAGGAGGTATCCACCCAACGCGGCGGGGACCTGTTCCGGGTCCTCTGTGATCAGCA
>VAYK01000224.1 GCA_005884985.1 Actinomycetota bacterium
TTCGGCATCGGCACCCGGCTCGTGGAGGAGTGCGTCGGGTTTGCCCGCGGCGTGGGCTACGAGCGGATCACGCTGTGGACCAACGACGTCCTCACCGACGCCCGCCGCATCTACGAGCACGCCCGCTTCCGGCTCGCCGACGAAGAGCCCCACCGCAGCTTCGGCCACGACCTGGTCGGCCAGAACTGGTGGCGGGAGCTATAGGGCAATGGCGCTGAGGCGCCGTCACGGTGATCGCCGCCGCAACGCCTATCCCCCCAAACGTTCACCGGGATAGGGGAAAGCGGCAGGAAACCTGCGGCGCGAACGCTAGGGTGCGGGGCATGGAACGTGCAGAGCGCCGCGAGCAGACGGTTCTGGTCACCGGGGGCTCTGGCTTTCTAGGTGGCTGGTGTCTGGTCGAGCTTCTGCGGCGCGGCTATCGGGTCCGGACGACGGTGCGGGACCCCGCGCGGGACGCCGACGTCCGCGCGAACCTTGCCTCTGAGGTGGACCTCGGCGATCGGCTTTCAGTGTTCGTCGCGGACCTCAACGGGGATGCCGGCTGGCAGGAGGCGACGCGCGGATGCGACTACGTCCTCCACGTCGCCTCGCCATTTCCCCCGGCGCAGCCCAAGGACCCCAACGAGCTGATCATCCCTGCGCGCGATGGCGCCCTGCGGGTGCTGCGAGCCGGCCTGGAGTCCGGCGTAAGGCGCGTCGTGCTCACCTCCTCAACGGCCGCGGTCCGCAACAGCGGCGACACACCACCACCACCCGGACCTCTTAGCGAGGAGGACTGGACCGACCCGGAGAATCCCGACCTCACCCCTTACGCCCGCTCGAAGACGATCGCTGAGCAAGCGGCCTGGGAGCTCGTGCGCGAGAACGGCAACGTCGGCCAGTTGACGGTCGTCAATCCGAGCGCGATTCTCGGCCCGGTACTAAGCGATGATCTCTCCTACTCCCTTGAGGTGATCACGCGGATGCTGAACGGAATGCCCGGCCTGCCGCGACTCGGGTTCAGCTTTGTCGACGTGCGGGACGTCGCCGACCTTCAGGTCACCGCGATGACGGCTCCAGAGGCCGCCGGCGAGCGCTTTCTGGCGGCGGGCCCGTTCCTGTGGCTTTCGGAGGTCGCCGAGATCCTGCACGATCATCTCGGCCCCGCGGCCGCCAAGGTTCCCCGGCGCACGGTGCCGAACCTGATCGTCCGTGTTATGGCGAGGTTCGATCCAGGGCTGCGCTCGGTGGTCGGCGAGCTCGGTGAAAAGGTGACCTACTCGTCCGAGAAGGCCGGAACCCGCCTTGGCTGGTCGCCGCGTCCGATCGAGGAGACGATCCTCGACTGCGCGCAGAGCCTCGTGCGAGGCGAGGTGGTAAGCGAGGCCGCTTAGTCCAGGTCGCGGTTCACCGCCTCCTTCGTTGGCGAGCTACGCGACCGCCGGTGATCGTCGGCTTTCCGCGAGGGCATCGGCGCGGATACCGACCGGTCCCGCAGGGCGGCGGTAGCTGACCCGGCCGAGCCTCTTGCGCCATGGGGGCAGAAGTCCAAGCCGAGCGAGCTCCGTACGGGTTCAGCGTGGAAGCGAGGAGAGCGCGAAGTGCTCGTGATTGCCCTTGACGACCGTTTCCTTGATCTCGCCGACCCCGCGTACGTACCACTTCTGCTCGCTCAGCCCGGGCTCCAGTACCGAGCTCTCGACCGTAGTCAACGTAGTGTGAAAGGTCTTCGCAGGCGTCTTCACGTTGCCGCCCGAGCCGAGCACGTGCGCTTGGTCCATCGCGTGTCCCGGGTAATACTCCTGGCGATAGGAACCGCCGGACGGTGAGGGATGCGCCGGCATGATGATCCCCGGCTGCGCCCCGTGCACTCCGCCGCGCCAAGAGTCCGGCGCCTTGACGAAGTGCCCGTTCTTTAGGTCGAGGGCGTCTTCGCCCATGTACCAGACGTTTCCCTGCTTGTCCTGCGCGTAGTAGTCGATCGTGCGTTCGATCGGCGTCCCGCGCTGGTAGACGGTGTCGCGCACCCCCAGGCTGGGGGCTCCGAGGATCTTCTGCGTCCGATTGGTGACGATCGAGACGTCGGTCTGCGGGGTCTTTCCGTTCTCGGCGGTCCCCACCAAGGGGATCTTCATCCCCCTGCGAAGCGGGAAGTAAGGGTTGGTGATCTTCGAGGAGAAGTCCGCAGGTCGAATCGAAGGCGAATACGTGCCGTGGGTCGGCGCGAGGCTCGACGGGGTCGAAGGCTGGCCGGGTCCCGCCGCTTGCCCGGAGCTCGCGGAGGAATTAGTCGGCGACGATCCACTCGAACCGCCCCCCGAACCACATCCGAAGAGGGCAACCGCCGCGCACTCCTCGCGGTCGGCGTTGGTGATCCTGTACTCATACGCGGCGCAGATGAAAGGAGCGTGAAAGCCACCACCGTGCCCTCCCTGACGGAGCTCGAGCACGGGCGATCCGTCGCGCCATCGAAAGCACAGCCTGCGCAGGGTTGGGCTCAGGCAGACGGTGGTCGCCGCCGCCGACAGCCGTTTGGGGAGCGTAGATTCGATCGCGCCGCAAATCGCCCGGTTTCGGGGCCGACCGAGTTTGCGCACCCCACAGGGTCGCGTCCGAGCCAATCATCCTGACGGGCGCGCGTTCATTTCCCGGCTCAACCTCTTTGCCTGCAAGACGTCACGATTCGGACGATCCTGATAAACTGCGCGTCGCTGGCCTTGAGCGACTCGGCCAGCGTGAGTGCTCCGAACGTTGCGCTTAGACAAGGAGAGAGGATGAGCGACCCACCCCAAGCCAGCCCCGCGCCATACGACCCCAGCGGTCATGAGCATCTGCACCCAGCCTTCGGTGACGATCGCTTTGGTCAGGCAGCGGAGGCCGTGGCGCGGTTCCTCGGCACTCCGCGGTACATCCTCGGACAGACGATCGTCGTGATCATCTGGATCGCGATCAACGCGGCGGCGATTTCGCTGCACTGGGATCCCTACCCGATCATCCTGCTCAACCTGGCCTTCTCGACCCAGGCGGCTTACGCGGCGCCGCTGATCCTGCTCGCCCAGACCCGCGCGGCAGAGCGGACCAAGGCGCTTGAGGACGCCGCCGCCGAGCATCGCGACCAGCTGGCCGGCGCCCAGCAGCTGCTACTGGAGCAGAACACCCGCCTCACCGAGGAGGCTGCCCGCCTCGCAAAGCAGATAGACCAACTGACCCGGGCGATCCACCGGCGAGTGGTCGAGGAGGGCGGATCCGCGGCGCGCCGTTAGTGCACGGCCCGCGCTTGAGAGGCGGCCGCAGCCAACCCTGAGGGATTCGCCCGTGATGCGGATGCCGCGTCGTGGCTATTCCTATGTGAGCTTCGGACGACGCATCTTTCATTGGGTTGTGTCCCGGAGCGGCCCGCGAGCCACATTGACTCCCCAAGGGTCGTCAAATCAGGCCTTGACGCAACCATCGGACCGGCTCGGTGACCGCCGCTCGTAGCAGTTCCCTGTACGGGCAGGGTGTTGAGGCTGAGCGTCGATATGGCACCTCGATGCGGTTCCAGGTTGAGGCCAGGCCCCTTCGCGGCCGGCGGAGCGCCGGTGGGCGTCCCTAGCTGGCCCCTTCGGCCGCCGGACCGGCACCCGCGGCGGGACGGTCGAGGGCCCTGGCGAGAACGATCGAGAACTCGTAGAGGACCAGGAGCGGCGCGAGCTCGACGAGCATCGTGATCGGGTCCGTGCCGGGCAGGAGCATCGCGATGA
>VAYK01000225.1 GCA_005884985.1 Actinomycetota bacterium
CGTTCGCCGGGCCCATTCCCGGCATCGCCGCCGACGTCTTCGACGAGAACGGCAAGCCCGTGCGCGGCCAGGTCGGCGAGCTGGTCGTGACGCGCCCGTGGCCGGGCATGACCCAGGGCTTCTGGCGCGATCCCGCGCGCTACGAGGAGACGTACTGGTCGCGCTGGCCCGGCGTGTGGGTGCACGGCGACTGGGCCTACGTCGACGACGAGGGCTTCTGGTTCCTCCAGGGCCGCTCCGACGACACGCTGAAGATCGCGGGCAAGCGTCTGGGGCCGGCGGAGGTGGAGTCGGTCCTGGTCGCGCATCCGGCGGTGAACGAGGCCGCGGCCATCGGCGTGCCCCACGACATCAAGGGCGAGGCCATTGTCTGCTTCGTGGTGCTCAAGCCCGGCGGCTCGCCGTCGAATGCGCTCCGCGAGGAGCTGGCCGACCACGTGGCGCGCCAGATGGGCAAGCCGCTACGGCCCTCGCGCGTGCTGTTCACGGGCGACCTGCCCAAGACCCGCAGCGCCAAGATCATGCGCCGCGTGATCCGCGCGACTTACCTCGGCCGCGAGCCCGGCGACCTCTCGTCGCTCGAGAACCCGGCCGCGATCGCGATGATCGCCCGCGCCGAATAACTCAGGCCGCGCGCGCGACGTTCCGCTCGATCCAGCCCCTCGCTTGAATTTCGCCGGAGGCCTCGGCGTCAGCCTCGGTCGTGAAACGCTCGTCGCCCACGGGAAGATCGACCACGCGCTCACCGTTGGGTGTCGCCTCGAGGATCGAGGCCACGACGGCCCACGAGCCGTCCTGAAGGCACTCGGTGGTAAGGAGGATCCGGCGCTCGTCCCCGACGGGAATGACCTTTCGCTGAACCATAACGTCGCCTCCTTCCGCGGAGCTCGCCGCACGGCCATGAGGGGCAAACCAAATGCCACCGACACAGACTCGTCGGCACCGGACCTGCACCTCGGAAATGCGTGTCCGATAAGGTTTCTCCCTGGCATCTCGGCGGCCTCACGCTGTGGCAGCTCTCCAAGCGGGTGTGGCAGGAGTACGGGGAAGACGAGATCGGCGACCGGGCCGCGTCGCTCTCCTACTATTTCCTGTTCGCCTTGTTCCCCAGCCTGCTGTTCCTCGCCGCGCTGCTCGGCATGCTGCCGATCCCCGGCCTCATGGAGCGGCTCATGGGCTACGTGAGGGAGACGCTTCCGGGCGACGCCTCCTCCGTGATCGAAAAGACCCTGGCCGAGATCGTGCGCGGCAGCCGCGGAAGCCTGGTCTCGATCGGCGTGCTGATCGCGCTGTGGTCGGGATCCAACGGCATGGGCTCGGTGATCGTCGCCCTCAACGTCGCCTACGACGTGAAGGACGCGCGCCCATGGGTGTTGCGGCGCCTTCTCGCCATCGGCCTCACCTTCGGCTTCTCGCTGTTCATCCTGGGTGCGCTGATCCTGATGGTCTTCGGGCCCAAGCTCGGTGGCGTCGTCACGGGCGCGCTCGGGCTGGGCGCCCTCTTCACCGCGGTGTGGAACGTCGCGAACGTGCCGCTGGCGATGCTGTTCGTGCTGGTCGGCATCGCGCTCGTCTACTATCTGGCTCCCGCCGCCCAGCAGCAGTGGCGCTGGGTGACGCCGGGCTCGGTGGTCGCGCTGGGCTTGTGGCTCGCCATGTCGTTCGGGCTTCGGCTCTACGTCAAGCAGTTCGCGAACTACAACGCGACCTACGGCTCGATCGGCGGGGTGATCCTGCTCATGCTGTGGCTCTACCTGACGGGGATCGCGCTCCTGCTCGGCGCCGAGGTCAATTCCGAGATCGAGCACGCCGCCGCGCGTCGCGGCGAGCCCACCGCCAAGCTGTCGGGTGAAGTCGCTCCGGGCGAGCGCGCCCCCAAAGAACACGCGGCCTGAACCAGGCCTGCGCGTCGATTCTACAAACGCGCGGCGTCCTTGCGGCGTCCCTCGGTCCCCGGTATCCTGCACTGGCGCAAATCAGGCGAGAGTGGCGAAACTGGCAGACGCGCTGGACTTAGGATCCAGTGGGCCAAAAGCCCTTGGGGGTTCGACTCCCCCCTCTCGCACCATCGGAGAGTCGATGAGAGTCGAGGTCACGGACGTCGAGCCGTGTAAGCGACGGGTGGCGGTCGAGGCACCCCTCGAAGTGGTGAACGAGCAGTGGGAGCGCGCGTACGGTCGAGTGCAGAAGCAGGCGCGCCTTCCCGGATTTCGTAAGGGTCACGTGCCGCGCTCGCTCGTGAAGGTGCACTTCGCGGACGAAGTGCGCCGCGAGGTCGCCGAGCATCTGATTCCCGACGTCTACCGCCAGGCCCTCAGCGAGGCGCAGCTCGATCCCGTGAACGAGCCCGACATCCAGGATCTGAGATTGGAAGAGGGCGCCCCGCTCAGCTTCGTGGCCGTCGTCGAGGTGAAGCCGGCCATCGAGCTCACCGAGTACACGGGGGTTTCCATCGAGCACGCGCCGACCCCGATCACCAGCGAGCGCGTCGACGAGACCCTCGAGCGCATGCGCGAGCAGCACGCGGAGTTCAACCTGGTCGACCGCCCCGCCGCGCCCGGCGACCTCGCCATCGTCGATTACACCCTCAACGTCGACGGGCAGGACCCGTCCACGCAGAGCGGCTACGCCTTCGTCATCGGCGACGCCTCGGTGATGCCCGAGATCGACCAGGCCGCGGCCGGCATGCGCGCGGGCGACCAGCGCGATGTCGGCTTTCGCTTCCCTGACGATCACCGGCGCGAAGAGCTGCGGGGCAAGTCGGGCACGGCGGCCCTCAAGCTGGTCGAGGTCAAGGAAAAGGTCCTCCCCGCCCTCGACGACGAGCTGGCGAAGTCGATGGGTCAGTTCGACGATCTCCCCGCGCTGCGCGCGGAGGTGCAGAAGCAGCTCGAGAGCCGCCAGGAGGCCGAGGACCGGATGGCCCTCGAAGACAAGCTCGTCGACGCGCTGCTCGCCCGCCATCCCTTCGGCGTTCCCGAGTCGCTGGTAATGCGGCAGATCGCCCATCAGGTCGAGCACGCGCGCGAGCGCGTGCGCCGGCAGGGCGTCGATCCCGACCGGCTGCCCTGGGACTACGAGAAGCTCGTGGGCGAGCTGCGCCCGGGCGCCGAGCGCGAGGGGCTCGCCGCGACCGACGCCGACGTCGACGCCGAGGTGGAGAAGATCGCGGAAGCCGGCCAGCGTCCGGTCCCCGCCGTCCGGCGTATGATGGAGAAGGGCGGCGACCTCGACGCACTCCGGCGGGGCCTCCGCGAGCGAATGACGCTACAATTTCTCGTCGACCGCGCACAGATCCGCCCGGCGGCGGCATAGCCGGCGCGGGCTCAGACTCAGAGAAGGAGAGGCAGATCATGGCGTTGGTTCCGATGGTGATCGAGCAGACCCCGCGCGGCGAGCGGGCCTTCGACATCTTCTCCAGGCTGCTCAAGGAGCGCATCATCTTCCTGCCGACCTTCATCGAGGACGAGCTCGCGAACCTCGTGATCGCCCAGATGCTGTTCCTGGAGGCGGAGGATCCCGACAAGGACATCTACCTCTACATCAACTCG
>VAYK01000057.1 GCA_005884985.1 Actinomycetota bacterium
TCGAGCGCTCGATCGAGCTCGCCGATCGGCGCGCCTCGCGCATCGCGACCCCCGAGCTGAACCGCTTCGTCCAAGATCTGGTTGCCAGCCGGCCACCGCCCGCCAAGCAGGGCCGGCGCCTGCGCCTCTACTACGCGGCCCAGGTGGAGCGCCGGCCGCCGCGCTTCGCGATCCAGGTCAACGACCGCCGCCTGATCACGCGCGAATGGGCGTTTCACCTCGAGAACCGCCTCCGCGAGGCCTACGGGCTCGAGGGCGTGCCGCTGGTGATCGACTTCGTTCCCCACACGCGGCGGTCGCGGAGGCGGTTGGGGCTGGCGACGGAGTCGCGGTAGGAGCGAATTGATGCTCCGCTTCACGTCTGTCGCGGCTCGATTGCGAGACGCCCGCTATGCGATCGAGGACGCCGCCTTCGCGGCCGGGCGGATTGCCGTCGCGATCGGACGCGGGTTGCACGAGCTCTGGCTCGGCCTCTCGATGCACGCGCGACAGCGCATTGCCCTGGTGCTGGGCGTCCTGGTGGCCCTCGCGCTTGTGTGGGTCGTGGCGGTCCCGGCGCTTCCCTGCCAGGCGCCGGGCGGGGACACGTGCGCACCCGCCGACGACGCCATCCATCTCGTTCCCGACAACGCACTGGCCTACGTGCACGTGAACGTCGATCCCGACACCGAGCAGTACCAGGACGCCGCCAAGGTTGCGTCGCAGGTGCCGGCGCTCACCGATCAGGCGACTGGGCGGTTGCTGTCGCGGCTACCTGGGCCGAACGGCGCCACGCCCAACTTCGAGCGCGACATCCAGCCCTGGTTCGGCGGCGAGGCGGCGATTGCGATCGTTCCCTCTGGCGGCGGGGGCCTGGGCCAGGAGGTCGAGATGCTCGAGGCGAGCGACGTGGACGGGGCGCACAAGTTCGCCGACTCGATCGCGGCCGGAAAACCGCGCTCCACGACGTACCGCGATGTGCAGGTGCAGGTCGATCGCCGCGGGCTGGCCACCGCGCTGGTCGGCGGGTTTCTGGTCATCGGCACCGAGAGCGGCCTGCGGGACGTAATCGACGCCGACAGCGGGGCGAAGGGGACCGGCTCTCTGGCCGGCGATCCCCAGGCGACCGCGGCGCGCGACGCCCTCCCCGACAAGCGCCTCGCCGACGCCTATCTCTCCGAGGACGGCATCGCGGAGCTCGTCGCCAACTCGCGTGGACCACTGGCCACGCTCGCCCCGGTGATCAGCCCGGATGCCAGCCGGGGAGTGGCGGTGGCGCTGGTGGCAAGCGATGACGGGCTCGACGTCGACGTTCGCTCGGAGCTCGATCCCCACCGCGCGAAGGCCCACCCCGGCTTCTTCTCGGCCTTCCGCTCCTTCGAGCCCCAACTCGCGGGCTCGCTGCCCGCAGACGCGCTCGGCTACGTTGGCATCGGCGACCCTGGCAAGACGCTGAAATCGCTGCTGCAGCAGGCGAGCGCCGAGCAGCCGGGGTTGGCGGCCGCGGTCGGCGACCTGGTGAAGCGGGTGAAGAATCTGGGCAAGGTCGATCTGGAGAAGGACGTCTTGCCCTCGCTTGGCGGCGAAGCGGCCTTCGCGCTACAGCCGGCGACGGGCGAGCCGGGCGGCAACAAGGCAGGCGGCAACGCCGGGACTCCGTCCAGCTCGCAGACCCCCTTCCTCGAGTTCATCGCGGCCGACGTCGACGCCGACCGGGCGAGCAAGGCGCTGGCCCGCCTGCAGGGTCCGATCATCCGGGCGCTCAATCCGGCCAAGGAGCTCCAGGTGCCCGCCTTCAGCCGGCACAAGATCGGCGACGTGACTGCGCACAGCGTGAACCTCTCGCCCGCCGTCGACCTCACCTATGCGATCGTGGGTTCGTCGCTCGTGGTCGCGACCGATCCCGCCGGGGTCCAGCAGGTGGCAAGGGGCGAGGGCGGCCTTGACGGCACGGAGCTCTTCGGCAAGGCGACCGACGGATTTCCCGGCGACCTCTCGATGCTCTCCTACCTGAACCTCGGGAGCCTGATCGCGCTAGGGGAAAGCACCGGACTGGCCAAGAACCCGGCCTATGCGACCTTCGCGTCCGAGATCCACAAGCTCGAAGCGCTCGGCCTGGCGATCCAATCGAGCTCGGACGAGCTCTCCACAGACGCCCGCCTGATCGTCGGAGGGGGCAGCGGAGCGGGACCCCCCGCGGGCGCGAGGCCCGCCGGGTGACGGCGAATGGCAGCTGCCCGTTCGCTACAGTCGCGGCGAGCGCATGGCGATCGAGAATCTCTCAGAGCAAGAGTTCCTGTTCACGTCCGAGTCGGTCACCGAGGGCCACCCGGACAAGATCTGCGACCAGATCTCCGACGGCGTCCTCGATGCTGTCATCGGCGCCGATCCGAACGGGCGGGTCGCCTGCGAGTGCCTGGTCAACACCGGCCTCGTCGTGGTGGCCGGCGAGATCAGCACGGACACCTACGTCGACATCCCGCGCATCGCCCGCGAAACCCTGCGGCGGATCGGCTACGACCGCGCCAAGTACGGGTTCGACGGCGAGACCTGCTCGGTGGTCACGGCGATCGACGAGCAATCGCCTGACATCGCCCAGGGGGTGAATACCGCCTACGAGGCGCGCACCGATCCCAACGACGAGGACGAGATGGATCGGATCGGTGCCGGCGACCAGGGAATGATGTTTGGCTACGCGACGCGCGAGACGCAGGCGCTGATGCCGATGCCGATACAGATCGCGCACACGCTCGCCCACCGTTTGGCCGAGGTCCGCAAGGCCGACGTCATCCCCTATCTCCGCCCCGACGGCAAGACCCAGGTGACCGTTCGCTACGAGAACTACCGCCCGGTGGAGGTGGTGAAGCTCCTGATCTCGACCCAACACAAGCCGGACATCGACGGCGAGACGCTGATCAAGCCCGACCTGTGGGAGCACGTCGTCGAGCCGGTGCTCCACGGGGAGTACAAAGAGCTGTTCACCGACAAGGAGCTGTACGAGAGCTTCCTCGTCAACCCGACCGGGAAGTTCGAGATCGGCGGCCCCCAGGGGGACTGCGGCCTCACCGGCCGCAAGGTGATCGTCGACACCTACGGCGGCGCCGCCCGCCACGGCGGTGGCTGCTTCTCAGGCAAGGACCCCTCGAAGGTGGATCGCTCCGGCGCCTACGCCGCACGCCACGTGGCCAAGAATGTGGTCGCAGCCGGGCTCGCCGATCGGTGCGAGGTCCAGGTCGCGTACGCGATCGGCGTCGCTCACCCGGTGTCGCTGATGCTCGAGACCTTCGGCACCGGAAAGCTCCCCAGCTCCGAGCTGATCAGGATCGTGAGCGAGACGTTCGACCTGCGCCCCGGCGCGATCGTCCGCCACCTCGACCTGCGGCGGCCGATCTTCCAGAAGACCGCCGCCTATGGGCACTTCGGCCGCACCGACCACGACTTCACCTGGGAGCGCACCGACCGAGTCGAGGCGCTTCGCGCCGCGGCCGGCCTCGAGGGCGCCGCGGCCGAGGCGGGCGCCACCGCCGAGGTCTCCTAACCGAGCAGGGTCTAACCGAGCTGCGTCGGCGCGGTGTGCTCGTCGCCGAGCCCGGTAGGGCTGGCCGCATGGGTCGCCCGATCCACCCGCTCGACCACCTCGTCGGGGTTGGCGACGCCGGCGAACACGAAGTTGAAGTCATCGCCGGCGGCGGTGTCGAAGTCCACGTCGCCGACCTGGAGCAGGCGCTGCAGGACGGATTGGTCGTAGTTGACGTTCTGGACGCGCTCCAGGCGCGTCTCCTGGATCTCTCGGGAGATGATCCCCCGTTTGATGTGGAGCCTGCGGGTGGTGATCGTGTAGTGCACGGTGATGCGCTTGATGAACCCCGCGAGCACGACGACCGCGACACCGATCACGGCGACCAGCGCCACCAGGCCGCCGTCGGTCCCCCCGCCGGTGATGTTGGTGACGATCCCGACCACGAATGCGGCGATCAGCACCACGAACAGCCCCTTGATGTAGAAGGCGATGATCGACCGCCACGACGGATGGCCCTGGAACATCACCTGCTCCCCCGGTGCGAGCCTCGGCGCCACGGGCAAAGCATAGCGCAACCCGTGCCCGATTCGAGGGGCGCCCCGGCCGCGTCATGGCGGGCGCCGGGTGCGCCGTCCGCCGCCATCCCTAGCGTCGCTGGAATGTCGATCGCCAGGGTCGAGCCGCTGACCACCGCCCGCGCGCTGCGGGGGCCGTTCGACTACCGCTTGCCCGAGCGGCTCGGCGAGGTGGGCGTCGGCAGCGTCCTGCTGGTGCCGTTCGGCCGACGGCGCGTGATCGGAGTTGTGGTCGAGGTCGCCGAGTCGAGCGAGCTGCCGCCTGAGCGGCTCGTGGAGCCGATCGAGGCGCTGGCCGCGGGGGCGACGCCCGAGCTCGTCGAGCTCGGTCTCTGGGTGGCCCGCGAGTACTGCTCGACTCCGGCTCGCGGGCTCGAGCTCGTGTTGCCGCCCAGCGTGGGCCGCGGGGGGCGGGGGACGGGGCCGAGGCTCCAGACGCTTGCCGCTCCCACCGAGGCCGGCCGGGCTGCGCTTGGCGACGGGACGCGCCTCGGCAAGCGCCAGCGGGCAGCGCTGAAGAGGCTCGCCGGCCCGGCGGTCGGCGCCGAGCTCTCGGCCCGGCAGCTCGAGGCGGATGGCGGGATCGACCGGCAGACGCTGGGGCGCCTGGAGGCCCGGGGGTTGATCAGGCTGCGCGACGCCCGTAGCTTCCGGCGGCCGGAGGTGGTGGACGTCGGCGCCCGTTCGAGCCGACCGCCGCTGTCGGACGACCAGAGGGCGGCGGTCGACGCGATCGTCGCCGCCATGGACGGCGCCGCCAGCCGTGAGCACCTCCTCCACGGCGTAACCGGCTCGGGCAAGACCGAGGTCTATCTGGCGGCCACCGAGGTGGCGCTTCGGCGGGGGAGGGGTGCGATCGTCCTCGTCCCCGAGATCGGACTGACGCCCCAGGCGATCTCACGGTTCGCCGCGCGCTTCGGCGACCGCGTCGCGCTGCTCCACTCCCGGCTGGCGGCCGGCGAGCGCCGCGACGAGTGGGAGCGCCTGCAAGCCGGTGAAGCGCGGGTCTGCGTCGGGCCGCGGTCGGCGGCCTTCGCCCCGGTGCGCGACCTGGGCCTGGTGGTGATCGACGAGGAGCACGATGCCTCCTACAAGCAGGAGGGCGATCCCCGCTACGACGCGCGCGAGGTCGCCCGGCGGCGAGCGGCCGAAGCGGGAGCGGCCCTGGTGGCCGGCAGCGCGACACCCCGACCCGAGACCTGGCTCGGGTTGCAACGGCTTCGGCTGCCGCGGCGAGTCGATGGGGGCGTCCTCCCGCATGTCGAGGTGGTCGACGGCCGCCACGACATCAATGCCCGTGGCGGCCTGGGGCGCCGCGGCGCCGCTGGCGGCACGCTTCATCCGCGCACTGTGGAAGCCCTCGCGGAGGTCCGCGAGGCGGGCGCCAAGGCGATCGTCCTCCTCAACCGGCGCGGCTGGTCGCCGTTCCTTTGCTGCCGATCCTGCGGGCGCGCCTGGGAGTGCCCGCACTGCGACGTCGCGCTCGTCCTGCACAAGCTCTCCGAGCGGCTTCTGTGTCACCACTGCGGCCACGCCGAGTCCGTCCCTGACTCCTGTTCAGCGTGCGGCTCGGTCACCCTCGCCCGCCACGGCGCCGGGACGGAGCGCCTGGCCACCCTGCTCGACCAGGCGGTTGCCCCCCTGCCGGTCTTCCGGCTCGACTCCGATACCGCCTCACGCGGGGGCGCCCACATCGAGATCCTGCGGCGCTTCGAGGAGGCGCCGTCGGGAGTGCTGGTCGGCACCCAGATGGTCGCCAAGGGACACGACTTCCCCGACGTGGTGCTGAGCGTCGTGCTGGACGCCGATGCGACGCTTCGCTTCCCCGACTTTCGCGCCGAGGAACGTACTTTCGCGCTTGTCGCCCAGCTCGCCGGGCGGAGCGGGCGCGGCGAGCGGGGCGGGCGGGTGCTCGTGCAGACCCTTGCGCCGCAGGCCCGGGCGATTCGCCACGCCGCGGCCCACGACGCCGAAGGCTTCCTGGCCGGAGAGCTCGAGCGCCGGCGCGCGCTTCGCTACCCGCCCTTCTCGCACCTGGTGCGAATCGAGCTGACGTCGCCCGATGCCGGGCGCGCCCAGGCGGTCGCAGAAAGTGTTCGCAAAGCCCTGGAGGGCGGACTGCCGGCCGGCACCGAGCTGTTGGGACCGGCGCCCCGGTTCCGGCTGCGCGGTCGCCACCGCCGCCAGCTCCTGCTCAAGGCGGAGCACCGGGCCGGCACGGTGGCCGCGGTCCGCGACACGGTCGAGGGGCTTGCCACGGGCCGCGAGCTGCGCGGCGTCTCTATAAGCGTCGACGTCGACCCACAGTGAAACCACCTTTCCGCCTGACCTACACTCGATCCGATGACCGACTCCCCAGACGCCGCCGCCGTTCGCGAGGAGCAACCGCTGAGCCCCGAGGGACCCGGCGACGACGCGGTTTCCGAGCTCGATCCCCAAACGCGCGAGCGCCGCGCCGCGGCGCTCGCGCGTGTCCGGACGTTCGGGGACCCGGTGCTGAAGTCGCGGGCCACCGAGGTGACGAGGTTCGGGCCCGAGCTCGAGGGCGAGGCCGCAGACATGATCTCGATCATGCGCGATGCGCTGGGCGTCGGGCTTGCGGCGATCCAGCTCGGGATCATGCACCGCCTGCTCGTCGTCCAGGCGGGGCTCGACGCCACCCCCAGCGCGATCGTCAACCCCGTGCTGGAATGGCTCTCCGATGACCTGGCGATCGCCATCGAAGGCTGCCTCAGCCTGCCTGGGGTCACGGTCGAGGTCGAGCGCCCGTTGCACGCCCGGGTCCGAGGCCGCGACCCGCACGGTGAGCCGGTCTTGGTCGAGGCCTCGGGCCTCGAGGCCCGCGTCCTCCAGCACGAGATCGACCACCTGGACGGGGTGCTGATCCTCGACCGCACCGAGCCCGAGCAGCGAAAGGGCGCCCTCCGAGCGCTTCGCGAGGGGGAGACCTACTCCCCACCATCAACAACCGACGAGGACTCACGCACGGAGGACGACCGGGCTCCCGAGGAAGCTTGAGGCCCGTCTATTTCGGGACCTCGAAGTTCGCTGTGGCGGTGCTGCGTCGGCTCGCCACGTCGTCGCATCGCCCCCTCCTCGTGGTCACGCCTCCCGACCGCCCCCGCGGGCGGGGACGCAAGCTCGCTCCCCCGCCCGTGGCCGCCGCCGCCCGCGAGCTAGGCATCGAGCTTCACCAAACCGAGCGGGTGAGCGACGAGAGGTTGGTGGAGCGGATCCGAGCCGGCGCCGCGGGCGTCGGCGTCGTGTGCGCGTTCGGCCAGCTGATCCGCGAGCCGCTGCTCTCCGAGCTGGAGATGTTGAACGTGCATCCCTCGCTGATCGCACGGTGGCGGGGCGCGGCCCCGATCGAGCGCGCGATCATGGCCGGCGACGCGGAGACCGGGGTCACGATCATGCGCGTCGGCGCCGGACTCGACTCCGGCCCGGTGGCGCTCACCGAAAGGACGCCGATCGAGCGCGCCGAGGACTACGGCGCGCTTTCGGCCCGCCTCGCCGAGCTCGGCGGCGAGCTGATCGTGCGGGCCTTGGACCTGCGTGCGTCCGGTGAGCTCGAGCTCACAGAACAGGACGACTCGCTGGCCACCTACGCTGAGAATCAACCCGCACATCGGCGCCTACCTCGCGCTGGATGGCGGCGAGCGGCTCGGCGTGCGTGCCGCCGCGGCCCAGGACGGTGCGTTGCCGCCCGGGCGGCTGGCGGCCGACGGCCGTGCACTGCGGCTCGGCTGCGGCGAGGGCGTGCTGCGGCTGGACGTCGTTCAGCCGGCCGGCAAGCGTCCGATGGAGGCCGAGGCGTACCTCCGGGGCCATCCGGTTCCACAGCTGAGCGCCGAGCTCGAGCGAGGGAAGTGATCGTGGGCCAAGCGCGAACCGTCGACGTGTCCGCCGGGCGCCGCGCAGCCTACGAGGTTCTCCGCCGCGTCTTCGAGCATGACGCCTGGGCCGACCGCGCCTTCCCGGCGGCCGCCACGCGCCATGGTCTCGATGCTCGCGAACGGTCCCAGGCGCAGTGGCTGGCCTACGGCGCTGTCCAGCGACGTGGCACGGCCGACCATCTGATCGGACTGCTCGCCGCCCGCCCCACCGACCAGCTCGACGCGCCGGTGTTGGCGGCCCTGCGACTTGGCATGTTCGAGCTGCTCCAATCCAGCGCGACACCCGACCACGCTGCCGTCGATCAGGCCGTCGAGCTGGCGAAGGCAGGCGTCGCGCGGGAGCGCTCTCCAGGCAGGCGGCGTGCCGATGCTGCGGCGGGACTCGTGAACGCGGTCCTGCGACGGGCGGCGCACGAGCGGACGGCGCTGGTGGCCGGGATGGATGACTCCACGCCGGCAGGGGCTGCGGTTCTGCACTCGTATCCCGAGTGGCTCGCCAGGATGTGGTGGCAGGAGCTCGGTCCCGCCGACGCCCGCGCAGTGATGGCCGCGATGAATCAGCCCGCGGAGACCGCGCTGCGAGTGAACACGATCAGGGCCGACCCGGACTCGATCCTGGGTGAGCTCCGGGCCGCCGGAGACGAGGTCGAGCGACCCAACGCCGCGGCGCCGCTGGCGTCGCCGGAGTCGCTGGTCCTGCACGGGCGGCTCGGAGCGCTCGCGCGCCGGCGACTCGAGGACGGCGCCCTCGTCGCGCAGGCGCGCGGCTCGCAGGCGGTGGTGGCGCTGCTCGATCCGAAGCCCGGCGAGCGCGTGCTCGACCTCTGCGCGGCGCCCGGCATCAAGACGACTGCGATCGGCGCGCGAATGCGAAACGAGGGCGAAGTCGTCGCGGTGGAGCTCGATCCCGGGCGGGCCCGCCAATTGCGCGAGCTTTGTGAGCGGCTCGGTGTCGTCTGCGTCCGGGTGGTCGAAGCGGACGCTGCAAGCGCCGACCTCGGCGGCGGCTACGATCGGATCCTCGTGGATCCCCCCTGCTCCGATCTCGGTGCGCTCGGCTCCAGGCCCGATGCAAGGTGGCGAAAGTCGCCCGAGCTGATCGAGCGCCTGGCTGGGGTACAGGAGGCCATCCTGGCCGGCGCGACCGGCGCCCTGCGGCCCGGCGGCATGCTCGTCTACGCGACCTGCACGATCTCCGTGCGCGAGAACGAGGAGCGCGTCGCGGCGCTTCTCGAACGCGATCGCGCGGTGCGGGCCGATGACCTCGGCCGCGCCTACCCCGAGCTCGCCGCTCGCCGCCAGCCCCGCTTCCTGCAGACGCGGCCTGACCGCGACCGCACTGACGGGTTCTTCATCGCCCGGCTGCGCCGCGAGGCGGCCGAGCCCGGCGCGCCAGGGGGGCGCTGAGCCCGTGGCCTCGGAAGGGGGAGGAGCTACGCTTCAGCGCCCGATTTGCCCGGGTTGCGGTGAGCCGTGGCTGCGCCCGACTCAGCTGCCCGGCCGCTTTCGCTGCGTCTACTGCCTGCGGCGCTATGAGCTGGTCTCGCACTGCCCGAACTGCGGCGAGCACCAGACGATCGTCCGCATGAGCGCCTCCGAGGACATGCTCTGCCAGCATTGCGGCGACTCGATGCTGAGGCCGATCTAGATGGAGGCCGCGATCGACACCTCCCCGACAGCCTCGCCCCGCGAGCTGTTCGCGACCCGGCGAGTCGCGCCGTCGATCCTCTCCGCCGACTTCTCGAAGCTCGGTGCCCAGATCGCCGACGTGATGGCCGCCGGTGCGCGGCTGATCCACGTCGACGTCATGGACGGCCACTTCGTCCCGCCGATCACGATCGGGCCCCTGGTCGCGGGCTCGATCGCCGACCAGGTCCACCAGGCCGGCGGCGCGCTCGACGTCCACCTGATGATCGAGCGCCCGGCCGATCAGGTCGCCGAGTTCGCGCGGGCAGGCGCCGATTGCATCACGTTCCACTTCGAGGCCGACGCTCACGCTCATCGCACGCTGGGCGCGATCCGCGAGGCCGGTTGCCTCGCCGGCCTGGCCCTCAATCCGGGGACGCCCGCCGAGTCGGTCACCGAGCTGACCGGGTCCGCGGACGTGGTCCTCTGCATGTCCGTCAACCCGGGCTGGGGCGGGCAGGCCTTCATCGCCTCCTCTCCCGACAAGGTCTCCAGATTGCGCCGCCTGGCGCCGGGCGCGAGGATCGAGGTGGACGGCGGGGTGGACGCGGAAACGGTCGGCAGCGTGGCCCAGGTGGGAGCGAGCCTGTTCGTCGCCGGATCGGCGGTGTTCGGCGATCCGCAGCCGGCCCAGGCCTACCGGCGGATCGCCGCGGCCGCCGGAGCCGAGTAGACCCAGTGCAGCGCGACCGCATCCGCCGACGCTCGGCCGCTGCCTCCGGGCCAGACGGTGCTCGACGGCGGCGACATGCTGGTCGCGATGGGAACCGCCGGGCCATGGATCGCTTCGAGGGCCTGTTCGCCCCGCTGGGCGCCACCGCAGGCGACGGCGACGGCGCCTAGCTCGCCTCGTCGGCGGCCGCCAGCTGCGCCTCGAGCTCTTGCGGCGAGCCGGGCTGGACGACATCCTCCGGGCGAACGCGAGGGCGGCGGTAGAGCAAGTACAGAAGTCCCGAGAGCAGCGCGGCCGCGCCGGCGAATCCCACCTCGACGCGACGGAACTCGTCCAACACTGGCAGCACGTTCCAGCCGATGAAGGCGAGCGCGCAGCCAAGCCAGCACGCGGCGGCGCGGCGGACCTGGCCCTGTGCCAGCGCCGCCTGGTTCAGCGCCCCGGAGGAGAGGTAGAAGCCCATGCCCACGGTCACGATCTCAAGCCCGACGCGGTCGTAGCTGAACTTCTTGCCGAAGGCGAGCTGCATCAGCTGCGGACCGGCGATCAGGACGACCAGGCCCACCGCCGCCGCGAAGGCGGCAATCGCGCCGACCGTGGCCCGGATTGAGAGCCGGAAGGCCTCGGCGTCCTCTTCCTTACCGCTGGAGCGCAGTCGCGTCAGGTGCGGGAGGAGGCTCGTGGCCACCGCCTGAAAGAGGACGAGCGGGGCGCGAGCGATCATCAGCACTGCTCGCTGATCATGATCAGCAGCACGGCGGCGGCGAAGCTTCCCCCCGCCGCGAGAGTGAACTCGGATCGACGGGCTGCTGGCACGGACGGCGCCGGCGCGGCGCGGCTTCGGGCGACGGCTCGAGCCGTGGCCCGGCTTTGGGCCGCGGCTCGATGCGCGAAGGCCAGCGGGACGACCGTGAGGCTGAGCAGGGGCGCGGCGACGATCCCCAGCGCGACCGCGGTCTGGCCGCTGGCGATCCCGACGGCGACGGCGACCGCGAACGAGACGCGGGCGGTCGACTCGGCCAGCAACAGGCCGGCGTAGAGGGCGAAGCGCCGGCTGCCGGCCAGAAAGCCGCGGGCGAAGAAGCTCACGCCGAAGGCGAGCACCGCGGTGACCAGGATCCAGTACAGGGCCTCGCTGCCTGACAGCAGCTGGTCCTGAAGGGGGTGGCGCAGAGCGAGAGCCGCCCCCCCGAAGGCGACCGCCAGGCCGAGCTGGATCGTCGCCGCGACTCGCAGCGGCTGCCCGATCGGTTGACCCCGCGCCTGGCGCTCGGCGATCGTCCGCGAGAGCAGCTGCTCGACCGGTCGAAAGAGGGTGGAGATGGTCACGAAGACCGCCGACCACAGGACGACGACCTCGCCGTAGTCGACCTTGTCGAGGATGTGCGACGCGAGCGAGAAGTAGACGTAGGTGAGCAGGCCCGCCGAGCCGATCCCGACCGAGAGCAACCCGGCCGTCCTGCCGAAGCGCCTCGCCTCCGCCGCTACCTCGCGCGCCATCGGTCGGGCACCTTAAGCGCTCGGACGGAGACCACTCAACGGCAGCGCCGGAGCGCGATGGTTGAGAGGCGTACAATCTGGTTGACTGACCAGTCAATCAGTGGGTCGCGCACCGCTGGGGCCGGGCCCGGGCGCAAGGCGGCCTACGATCAACTTCGAATGCCAGCCGCCGTCACACAGCAGGATCGGGTTCACCTCCGAAGGGCGCTCGAGCTGGCCGCGGGCGGCCGCGGCCAGGTCAGCCCCAACCCGCTCGTCGGAGCCGTGCTGACGCGCGACGGCGAGGCGATCGGCGAGGGCTTCCACTCCGAGCTCGGCGGTCAGCACGCCGAGGTGGCGGCGTTGGAGGACTGCCGCGCCCGCGGTCACGAGCCATCGGGGGCGACCCTTTACGTGACGCTCGAGCCCTGCGCCCATCAGGGGCGCCAGCCGCCGTGCACGGACGCGATCCTGGCCGCGGGGGTAACGCGCGTCGTGATCGCCTCGGAGGACCCGAGCGACAAGGCGAGTGGCCGCGGCCCCGGGATCCTGCGCGACGAGGGCGTCGAGGTGGAGCTGGCCAACGGCGAGGAGGCCACCGCCGCGCGACTCCTGAATCAGGCATTTCGAAAGCACTCCCGCACCGCTCGTCCGCTCGTCCTCCTGAAGTCGGCCCTCAGCCTCGACGGCCGTGTGGCGACCGCCGGCGGCGACTCGAGGTGGATCTCCGGCGAGGCCAGTCGCGCGCTGGTTCACCGCTGGCGGGCCGAGTGCGACGCCGTCTGCGTGGGGATCGGCACGGCGCTCGCCGACGACCCGTTGCTGACGGCGCGTCCGGTCGACCTGTCCGCCCAGCGTGCCCCGCGCCAGCCGGCCCGTGTCGTCTTCGACTCCGAAGCGCGCCTGCCGCTGGACTCCCGGCTGGTCGGCTCGATCCGAGAGGCGCCGCTCTTGGTGATCGCCTCCCGGGCCGCGCCGGCGGAGCGGGCGGAAGCCCTGGAGGAGGCAGGGGCCAACGTGATCGTGTGCGACGGGGATCCGCCGGACAGGGTTTCCGCGGCGCTCGCCGAGCTCGGGCGGCGCGAGACCACCTCTCTGCTGCTCGAGGGCGGTCCGACCCTGGCCGGCTCCTTCCTCGACGCCGGCGAGATCGACGAGCTACGGCTGTTCATCGCCCCGATCGTGCTCGGCGGCGCCGCTGCCAGGCCACTGGCCGGCGGGGAGGGCGCGGACCTGATCGCCGACGCCACGCCCGCTCTGGCGGTGGAGTGGGAGCGCTCCGACGGGGACCTGCTGGTTCGCGCCCGCCTGCGGGAGTGGTGAGGGGTCCGCCATGTTCACCGGCATCGTGCGCGAGATCGGGACCGTCGAAGGGGTCGAGCGGAGCGAGGAAGGTGCCCGTCTGCGCGTCCGCGCCGGCCTCGCCGCGGATCTGACGTCGGGCGACTCCGTGTCGGTGAGCGGCGCCTGCCTGACCGTGGCCTCGACGTCGGACGGCGCCTTCGAGGCCGAGGTGATGAACCAGACGCTGTCGGTGACGACCCTCGGAGGGCTCGAGTCGGGCGGCTCCGTCAACCTCGAGCCGCCGCTGAGGGCGGGAGACCCCCTGGGCGGACACCTCGTCCAGGGACACGTGGATGGGACCGGGGAGGTGCTGGCGGTGAGCGAGGACGGGTTCGCCCGGCGGCTGCTGCTCGCGGCGCCGCCTGAGCTCGACCGCTTCATCGTCGAGCGAGGCTCGGTGACCCTCGACGGCGTCAGCCTCACTGTGGCCGGGCTGACGGAGGAAGGCTTCGAGGTCTCGCTGATCCCCGAGACGCTCGAGCGGACCACGCTTGGAGGGCTGCCCGAGGGCGGCCAGGTCAACCTCGAGGTCGACGTGATCGCCCGCTACGCGGAGCGGCTCGTGCAAGGCTTTGGGACGGAAGGAAGGACGTAGATGGCAAAGCGCGCCACCGAAAGCTTCGAGAAGCCGGCCGACGTGGGCGCGGGCCAAAGCGCGTTCTCTTCCATCGAGGAGGCGATCGAGGACATCCGCCGGGGCCGGATGGTCGTCGTCTGCGACGACGAGAATCGCGAGAACGAGGGCGACCTCACCCTCGCGGCCCAGTTCGCGACGCCCGAGGCGATCAACTTCATGGCCACCCACGGGCGCGGGCTGATCTGCCTCGCGCTGACGCCGGAGCGCTGCAGCGAGCTGGCGCTCGACCTGATGGCGGCCAAGAACGAGTCGGCATTCCGTACCAACTTCACGGTGTCGATCGAGGCAGCGTCAGGGGTGACCACCGGGATCTCCGCGCACGACCGGGCCCACACCATCCAGGTCGCCATCGATCCGAACACGAAGCCCGAGGGCATCGTCCAGCCCGGGCACGTGTTCCCGCTCAAGGCCAAGGACGGCGGTGTCTTGGAGCGAGCCGGGCAGACTGAGGCGGCCGTCGATCTAACTCGTCTCGCCGGCCTGATCCCGTCCGGCGTGATCTGCGAGATCATGAACGAGGACGGGACGATGGCCCGGGTGCCCGACCTGGTCCCGTACTGCGAGCGCCACGGGCTCCGGATGATCACGGTCGCCGACCTGATCGCCTACCGCCGACGGACGGAAAGGCTCGTCGAGCGCGTCGTCTCGACGCGCCTGCCAACCGCATTCGGTGAGTTCGCCGCAGTTGGATACCGCTCCCTGGTCGATGAAAAGCACCACCTGGCCATGGTCAAGGGGGACGTCCGCGGCAAGGACGACGTTCTGGTGCGCGTGCACTCCGAGTGCCTGACCGGTGACGTCTTCCACTCGCTGCGCTGCGATTGCGGCGAACAGCTCGAGGCGGCGCTGGCGATGATCGAGAACGAGGGCGCGGGCGTCCTGCTCTACCTCTCCCAGGAAGGGAGGGGAATCGGATTGCTCAACAAGCTCCGCGCATACAAGCTGCAGGAGGACGGACTCGACACCGTGGACGCCAATCTGAAGCTCGGGCTCCCGGCCGACCTGCGCGATTACGGGATCGGGGCGCAGATCCTCGTCGACCTGGGCCTGACGAGCATCCGCATCCTCACCAACAACCCGAGGAAGATCCACGGCCTGGAGGGATACGGCCTCTCGGTCGCCGATCAGGTTCCGATCCAGGCGGTCCCGAACCGGCACAACGAGGAGTATCTGCGCACCAAGCGCGAGCGCCTCGGCCACACCCTCCATCACCAGGGCCTGCCGCTCGACGAGGAGATGATCCACGAGGAGCATCGCAACGAGATCGAGCGCGAGGCGCTCGGGGCGAAGGAGTCCGAGCCCGAGGATGGGTAGTCCCCGCGCCAACCCCGCCGCCCCCGGAAATGGAGCGGAGGAGGCGGCGGGCCTTTCTGATCATGAGCGCGAGCGGCTGGGCCGGAGCGAGTTCGCGATCTGCGTCGCGACCTTCTACGAGGAACTCGCGGAGCGGCTCCTCAACGGCGCCGTCGAGGGCTTCTCCGCCGGCGGGGTCAGCGCGGCGTCCGTGCACACCTTCGAGACGCCCGGCGCCTTCGAGCTGCCGCTGGCCGCGAAGTGGTGCGCGGAGTCGGACCGGTTCGCCGGCGTGGCGTGCCTCGTCCCCTGCTCCTTCGGCGTCATCACGTGCGACACCATGGAGCAGGCGCTGGCCCGCTCCGGTGGAGACAAACGCGATCAGGGCCGAAACGCCGCCGTCGCCGTGATGCGGATGGCGCTGATCCGTGAGGATCTCGCGCAGTGACCGCTACCATCCACCGCGCCATGGCCAAGGTTTGCTTCAGCTGCGGCAAGCGCCCGGCGTTCGGGAACTCGCGCAGCCACTCGATGGTCGCCACCCGGCGCCGCTTCAACCCGAACCTTCAGAAGGTCCGGATCCAGGACGGGCCCCGCACCCGCCGGGTCTACGTCTGCACTCGCTGCTTGAAGTCGAACAAGATCACCAAGGCCGCCTGACGCACGGACGCGCTCGGCGCGATAATCCCATCGCCGATGGCCGACACCTCCATCGAGCGCTTCCGCCGGGTCGTCGAGGCCGCCTACGGGCACCTCGAGCAGCGCCGCCAGGAGGTCAACGACCTGAACGTGTTCCCGGTCGCTGACGGCGACACGGGGGACAACATGGCGCTGACCATGCGCGCCGTGATGAGCGAGCTGGACCGCCTCGACGGGCAGCCGATCGACAGGCGCGCCCGCGAGGCGATCGTCCCCGCGGTCGCGCGGGCGGCGCTGATGGGGGCGCGCGGCAACTCGGGCGTGATCCTGAGCCAGATCGTTCGCGGCGCCGCCGAGGAGCTGGCGAGCCGCCCGGGGGAGCTGGTCGACCCGGTGCTGGTCGCGGCGGCATTCGCGAGCGCCGCCGACGCCGCCTATGAATCAGTGCGTGACCCTGCCGAGGGAACGATGTTGACCGTGATCCGCGAGATGGCGCACGCGGTGTCGCAGCACCTAGCGCACATGGACCGCCAGCGCCTCTCCACCCAGGCGGGCGACACCGAGCAGGACGAGCTGCTGGCCGAGGTGCTCGCCGTGGCCGCGCAGGCGGGTCAGGACGCGGTGGAGCGGACCCCCGAGCAGCTCGACGTGCTGGCCGAGGCCGGGGTCGTCGACGCCGGCGCGCACGGGCTGGTCGTGATCCTCGCGGGGATCGTCGCCGGGCTGCGGGGGGAGCTCGAAGCGATGCCGGAGGTCGCCTATCACGAGCCCCCCAGGCAGACGCGCCCCCATCACTTCGACAGTCGATTCCACTATTGCACCAACTTCATCGTGACCGGACAGGGACCCGACGCCCGCTCCTTTGTCAGGCGCCTGGAGGAGATCGGCGACTCCGTCTTGGTCGTGGGCGACGAGGCGACGCTGAAGGTGCACGTCCACACCGACGAGCCCGAGGTCGCGGTCGCCTTGTTCGAGGAGGCGGGAGACGTGCAGCGCCTCGACGTCGGCGACATGCGCGAGCAGATCGCGGCGCGCGAACGCCGCCTGTCTCCGGCGCGGACCGGAGTCGTGGCGGTGGCGGCGGGCGAGGGGCTCAAGTCGCTGTTCGAGGGACTCGGCGCCCACGTCGTGGACGGCGGCGTGACCCTCAATCCCTCCACCTACGAGATCCTCGCGGGGATCCACGACGTGCCGGCCGAGGAGGTGCTGGTGCTCCCCAACTCGCCGAACGTGATCCTGGCCGCCCAGGAGGCGGCGAAGCTGTCCGAGAAGCCGGCTCGCGTCGTCGCCTCCCGTTCCCAGCAGGCGGCGCTGGCGGCGTTGGTCGAGCTCGACCCCGAGCGCGACGCGGCCGGCAACGCCGAG
>VAYK01000059.1 GCA_005884985.1 Actinomycetota bacterium
AGGGGCCGGCGACACAGCTCGCCCCCTTCGGCAGCGACGCCGTGACGTCCTGGAGCACGACCTTGGAGTCCCGCTCGATCGTCACCCCGTCGAGCTCGAAGAGCATCGGCGGATTATCACTCGCCGCGAGAGCTCCCAACCCAAGACCGCGTGTTCACGGACCTCCCCGGCTCCCCAGCCCGTACTCCCAGGGATGCACGGCCATTCAGCCCGCCGCGCTGTCGGGCCCCTGGTGTCGCCCGCACGACCCTGACCAGGCTGCCCGGATCAGCCCGCTGAACGCAGCTGAGAAGGCGGGGCGCAGACAGGGACCTGGTGTGCCGTGCGGCGCGTAATGCACGTGATGGCCCATGTCCGGACCGTTCGGGGGAAGATGGCGCTGCTGCGACCCGCGGTGGTCGCTTCAACGTCCGGGGAGGACGCCGAGTTGGCCATCGACCGGGCCACCGACAGAATCGTCGTACCGCTTGCGAAGCGCAGGCCGCTCGGGCGGTGGGCTGAGGCCGATCAGCGCCGGGAGCGGCGCTGGATTCGGGCGGCGCAGACCGGCTCCGAGGAGGCGCTGGAGCAGCTCTACAGGCGCCACTGGCCGTGGGCTCACCGGGCCGCCTTCCTGGTGGTCCACGATGCCGCAGCGGCCGAGGACATCGCGCAGGAGGCCTTCCTGGCGGCGGTGCGGGCGCTGGACCGCTTCGATCGCCGGCGCCCGTTCGGCCCCTGGCTGAACCGGATCGTCGTCAACCGGGCGATCGACTGGGCTCGGGCCCGAGCGCTGCGCCCAGAAGCCGCGATCGAGGGGGAGCCGGGTGGGGGCGCCGGCTCGCGTGACCGAACGCAGGAGCCCGGGCGCAGCGGCCCCTATTCGGGGAGCGTCGTCGCCGCGCTCGCCTCGCTCTCGCCAGAGCATCGGGCGGTCGTCGTCCTGCGCTACCTGCTCGAGTACACGCCCGGGGAGATCGCCGAGGCGCTCGAGCTGCCCAGGGGGACGGTCAACTCGCGGCTGCGGCGGGCTCTGGATCGACTGCAGATACAGCTGGAAGGTGAGGGGTCGTGAACGAGAGGCGACTCACGGAGCTGCTCCGCGACATTCCGGTGCCGGACGAGCGCCAGGCCCAGGAGCGCGGGTGGAGGGTCGTGCGGGCTTCGTTGGAGGCGCGGCATCCCGTTCCGGCCAGGCTGCACCTGAACCGGCTCGCGATCGCGCTGGCGGTTGGCCTGCTTCTCGCGGCCATCGCGCTGAGCCCTGCCGGGGCGAAGGTCGCCGACCTGGTCCACGACGTCGTCCAGCCCGGCGAGCAGAATGCCCGGCCGGCGCTGACCTCGCTGCCCGCGCCAGGACGCCTGCTGGTTACCTCCGCCAAGGGGCCATGGGTCGTCGACCAGGACGGCTCGAAGCGACTGCTGGGCGCCTACGAAGAGGCCGCGTGGTCGCCGCACGGCCTGTTCGTGGCCGTCACTCGGGGACGGGCGCTCACCGCCGTGGACCCGGTGGGGACGGTGCGCTGGTCGCTCGCCGCACGCCGCCCGGTGAGCAACCCCGCCTGGTCGAGCTCCGGCGTCAGGGTCGCCTATCTCAGCGGCAGCTCGCTGCGGATCGTCGCGGGCGACGGGACGGACGATCGTCTGCTCGCCAGCCACGTCGCCCGGGTGGCGCCGGCCTGGAGGCCGCTTCGGATGCCGGTGCCCGCCGGCCAGGTGGCCACCGGGCCGCGGACGAACGTCCTCGCCTATGCGGACCGTCGCGGCCGAGTCACGGTGCGCGACGTGGATTCCGGCACGGTGCTGCTGCGCTCGCCCCCGGGTCCCACGCCGATCCAGCTCTCGTGGTCATCGGACGGCAAGCGCCTGCTGAGCGTCTCCCGGCACGCCGATCCGCGCCGCGAGCTTCAGGCCCGGCACGCACCGAGTCGCGGCCGTCGAAACGAGGGGCCACTCGCGGGCGACGAATCACAGCGTCGTGCTTTTCGGGCGAACCGACATCGAGAACTTCCTCTCCCAGCAGCTGTTCGTGGGACCCGGTCGGTTCGGGGGCCTGGCTTGGTCGCCGGACGGGGGTTGGCTCCTGGTCGGCTGGCGCGACGCCGACCAGTGGCTCTTCCTGCGCCCGAGCGACGGCAGGGTGCGGGCCGTCGGGCACATCTCCCGGCAGTTCGATCCCGGCGCGAGCGGCCAGCCACCCTTCCCGGGCATCAGCGGTTGGTGGGGCGCGCGCTGATCGGTTGGCCGGAGGGCCAGCTCACCCCGGCCATCCTTGGTGGTGCTCGCGGACCCGCGCCACCTCGGCGGCGTTCCGCGGCCCGTAGGTGGTGTGCTTGGCGCCGATCTGGCGACGAATCTCCTCCAGCTCGCGGCGCGTGAACTGACACTCGTCGGTTCGCGGCTCGATCCCGTAAACGCGGGCGCCGTTCCGGCCAAGGATCTTCGCCTTGCGCTCGCGGGTCAGCTCCGGGTAGCCGAAGCGCTCCTGGAACTCCGGCGAGATCTCGAATGAGCGAAGGGTCTGGATCTGGTCCTGTGGGGAGCCGTAGAAGATGCAGTCGGTTCCCCAGAGCACGTTGTCCTCGCCGACGTAGCGGAGCAGCTTGCCGAGCAGGTGGGAGGCCTGCGTGGGGTCGCGCATGATCGTCCACCAGGTCGAGCCGAGCTCGGCGTGGACGTTCTCGTTCGGCCCCACCCCGTGCTTCCGCATCGCCGTGATCAGGCGGTTGACGCCTTGGTCTTGTGTCGTGCGGGTGTACGGGCCCTCCCGCGTTCCAACCTCGAACCCGGAGTGGTAGACGATGAAGTTGACGTCGGGGAAGTCGCGAGCGGCGCCGGGCACGTCGTCGGGAGACGCGTACCGGCTTCCCGCCCCGAACCCCTTGTGGGCGCAGATGGTCTTGATCCGAAGCTCGCGCGCCTTGTCGATGAACGCGTGCCCGACCTGGGGTAGGCCGGGGTCGGCGTCGTCCAGCCGCCAGGCGTTGCCCGGGTCGCCGAAGGCGTCGGGAAAGTGGGTGAACACCTTCCACGCGGCGATCGGGTATCTGCGCGCGTTCGCCTCCATCTCGTCGAGGTTTGCCTCCAGCGGCCCGTAGTTCGGCAGTGCCTGAGCGTGGAGCAGAACCGAGTCCCAGCCACAGGCGAGCTCGGCCGTGTGGCGGGTCTCCTCCATGATCGCCGCCGAGAGCGGACTCCCCTTCGGCGCGATCGGAAGTGCCGACAGGGTGACCATGTTCGTGTCGCTACGGAGAAAGAAGTCCTCCAGGAACACCTCGCGCGCGAAGCAGGCGCGAGGATCGTCCTTGCCGCAGTTCACCTGTGGGAACACCGAGCCGAAGAACGGCTCGGTGCGCGTCGACGGCATCAGGTCGTACTCGAGGTGGTGTCCCTGGACGTCGAAGATGAACTCCTCGCCGGCGAGCGCCGCCCGAGCGGCATCCTGGTCCTTGCCCGCCTCGGCCGGGACGCTGTAGTGGCCACCCGACGAGTTGCCCGAGTCGCCGAGGCATCCCTGGAGCGTCAGCAGGGTCGTGGCCGCGGCTGAGGCCGTGAACAGGAATTTGCGCCGGGACATGCCGACGCTGCGCGCGTTCTCGCCGCACGCCAGGCGGGCCCGGCGGATCGCCTCGCGCTCGACGGCGCTCAGCGGCGGCGGCACGAACTCCCCGTTCGAGCACGGCCCGAACTTGATCGGAAGCCCCGGATCCTGCGACGCGGTCACACCCCGGATACGGCCGCCTGGCGGCGCGAGGTCCATGAGGTTAGCGCGGTGCGCAAGATTCCTTCCCTGGGCGGCGGGTACCCAGGAAGGAAGGCAAAGTTGGCAAACTGAGGAACGATGGCTAGGGCGATTTGGAGCGGATCGATCAGCTTCGGGCTGTTGAACGTGCCCGTGAAGCTGTACAGCGCCGTGTCGCGCAAGTCGGTCAGCTTTCGCGAGCTGCGCCAAACCGACAGCTCGCGCATCCGGCACAAGCGGGTCGCCGAGGCCGACGGCGAGGAGGTCCCCTACGAGGAGATCGTCAAGGGTTACGAGGTCGCACCCGAGCAATACGTCGTCCTGACCCGCGACGAGCTCGAGGAGCTCGATCCGAAGAAGACGCGGGCGATCGAGATCCAGGACTTCGTGGATCTCGACGAGATCGACCCGATCTACTTTGACCATCCCTACTACCTGGGGCCCGACAAGGGCGCCGAGAAGGCCTACGCCCTGCTCGTTAAGGCAATGGCCGACTCGAAGAAGGTGGCGGTGGCCCGGTTCGTGCTCCGGAACCGCGAGCACCTGGCCGCCATCCGGCGGACGAGGTGGTCAGGCCCGAGGAGCTCGACGACGTGATCCCCGAGGACCGCCGCAAGCTCAGCAAGCGCGAGCTCGAGATGGCCAAGCAGCTGATCGAGTCGCTAAGCACCGGCTTCGACGCCGACAAATACCGCGACGAGTACCGCGAGGAGCTGGTGGCGCTGATCGAGCGCAAGGCGCGGGGCGAGGAGGTCGTGGAGGCCGTCTCCGAGGAGCCGAAGCCCACCAAGGCGCCCGACCTGATGGCAGCGCTCGAGGAGAGCCTGGCCGCGATCCAGGGTGAGCCACTCGCCGCCGGCTCGAAACGCGACGGCGCCAGGCGCGACGCCGCCAAGCGGCCCAAGCGGACCGCCGCCACCAAGTCCGGCTCCAGCTCCAAGAGCCCCAAGACCAGATCGAGATCGCGAAGCAAGGCCAAAGCCGCGAAGTAGACGTAGACGGGCACCGGCTCGAGCTCACCAACCTCGACAAGGTGCTGTACCCGGCGTCGGGGCTCACCAAGGCCGAGGTGATCGACTACTACGCGCGCATCGCCGACGCGATCCTCCCTCACCTGGCTGGGCGGCCGCTGACCCTGAAGCGCTACCCGAACGGGGTCGAGGACAAGTTCTTCTACGAGAAGCGCTGCCCCAAGCACCGGCCCGACTGGGTCGAGACGGCGCCGGTGTGGAGCGGGCGTAACGAGGGCGAGATCGACTACTGCATCTGCAACGACCGCGCGACGCTGATCTGGCTGGCCCAGCTGGCAGCGCTCGAGCTCCACCCGTCGCTTTCGCGCGCTCCCGAGATCCAGCGGCCGACGGCGATGGTCTTCGATCTCGACCCCGGCCCGCCGGCGAACATCGTCGACTGCTGCCGGGTCGCCCTCCGGCTGCGGGAGATGTTCGGCGGGCTGGGACTCGAGTGCTTACCGAAGACCTCGGGGTCGAAGGGCCTCCAGGCCTACCTGCCGCTGAACGTCGACGGCGTCACCTACGAACAGACGAAGCCATTTGCGCACGCGGTCGCGCAGACCCTCCAGCGCGACGACCCCAAGCGCGTCGTCTCGAAGATGGCCAAGGACGTGCGGAAGGGCAAGGTGTTCGTCGACTGGAGCCAGAACGACCAGCACAAGACCACGGTCGCCGTGTACTCGCTACGGGCGAAAGAACGGCCGACCGTATCGACCCCGGTGACATGGGACGAGGTCGAGGCCGCGGAGGAGTCGGGCGACGCGGACTCGCTCAGGTTCGAGGCGCCCGAGGTCATCGAGCGGCTCTCGGAGCACGGCGACCTGTTCGCCCCCGTGCTCGACCTGGTCCAGGAGCTGCCCGACTCGCCGGGATAGCCGATCGCGAAGCTGGTCAGTGCCTTCCCACGGGCGGGATGCGCTGTCAACTATCAGGGCTCGCCGAAGAGCGGCTGACGGACGATGGGGCGGCGGCTCGCGGTCGCCTCGTCGAGGCGACGGACCGGGGTCGTGTACGGAGCGTTGCGGGCGATCTCGGGGTCGCGCTCGGCCTCCGCGAGGATCTCCTCGACCGCATGGGCGAGCT
Organism: Actinomycetota bacterium; assembly: GCA_005884985.1. Taxonomy (GTDB): domain Bacteria; phylum Actinomycetota; class Thermoleophilia; order Solirubrobacterales; family 70-9; genus AC-56. Next base: position 5,818 of record VAYK01000059.1, read on the forward strand.
CGTCGAGCGCCTCCCTGGTCTCGGTCTCGGTGGGCTCCCACATCAGCGCCTCGTCGACGAGGAGGGGGAAGTAGATCGTCGGCGGGTGGAAGCCGAAGTCGAGCAGCCGCTTGGCGATGTCGAGCGTCTTGACGCCGAGGTCGCGCTTCGCCGGCGCGCCGGAGAGGACGAACTCGTGCATGCAGAGGCGGTCGAAGGCGACTGGAAGGTGCTTGCCGGCGCGGCCCTGCTTCAATCTCGCCATCAGGTAGTTGGCGTTCAGGACCGCGGTCTCCGAGGCCTCCGCGAGCCCGTCGCCGCCGAGGCTCCTGATGTAGGCGTAGGAGCGGACGAAGACCCCGAAGTTGCCGGCAAAGCCCCGCAGCCGTCCGATCGACTTCGGGCGATCGTGATCGAGGTCGAAGCGAGGCGTGGCCCCGTCGGCGCCCTCGGCGCGGACCAGGCGTGGCACCGGCAGGTAGGGCTCGATCCGGTCGGAGACCGCGATCGGCCCCGCCCCGGGCCCGCCGCCGCCGTGCGGCTGGGAGAACGACTTGTGGAGGTTGACGTGGACGATGTCGAACCCCATGTCGCCGGGTCGCGTATGTCCCATGATCGCGTTCAGGTTGGCGCCGTCGTAGTACAGGGTGCCGCCCGCGTCGCGGACCATGCTGGTGATCTCGGCGATGTTCTCGTCGAACAGGCCGAGCGTGTTCGGGTTGGTGAGCATCAGGCAGGCGACTTGCTCGTCGACCTTGGACCGCAGATCGTCGACGTCGACGCCGCCGCGCTCGTCGGTCGCCACCTTGACCACCTCGTAGCCCGCCATCGTCACCGAGGCCGGATTCGTCCCGTGGGCGGTGTCGGGCGTCAGCACCTTATGTCGCTCCTCCTCGCGATCCTCGTGATAGGCGCGCGTCAATAGCAGGCCCGCGAGCTCACCGTGCGAGCCCGCCGAGGGTTGGAGGCTGACGTGCTCGAGACCGCAGATCTCGGCCAGGGCGCGCTCCAGGCGCCACATCAACTCCAGGGCCCCCTGGGCGCGCCTCGGGTCCTGGGCCGGATGCAGCCGCGCGTGGCCGGGCAGTGCGGCGACCCGCTCGTTGAGTCGCGGGTTGTGCTTCATCGTGCAGGAGCCGAGCGGATAGGGGCCAGTGTCGAGGTCGAAGTTGCGACGCGAGAGGCGGTTGTAGTGGCGAACGATCTCCGGCTCGGAGACCTCGGGAAGCTCGGGCGGGCGCTGGCGCAGGAGTCTCCGCGGGATCAGCTCGTCGAGGGGGCGCTCGGGGACGTCGGGCGGGGGCAGGGTCGCCGCGCGGCGTCCGGCGACCGAGCGCTCGAAGATCGTGGTTGCCCGTTCTCGCTGCTGCGGGGCCGGCGTATCGGCCGTGGTTGGCGGCGCCAAGCTGGCTTCCGGCGTCATCGGGCGATCTCCCCTGCGAGTGGCGCCTTCTTGCCGCTATCCGGCAACAAGCCGCCATTCTCGGCGACGGCCCGGGCAAGCGCGTCGGCCAGCCGGTCGATGTCGGAGCGGGATCGACGCTCGGTGATCGCGACCAGCAGGCCGTCGCCGTACTCCGGGTACTCGCACCCGAGCGGATAGCCCCCGGCGATCCCTTCCTCGCTGACTCGGTCCAACACCGCGGTCACAGGCGTCGTCAGCCGCACGGCGAACTCGCGCGCCACCGGCGCGTCGTGGAGGAGCTCGACGCCGTCAAGCTCCGCCAGGCGCTCGCGCGCGTACGCCGTTCGCCGACAGAGCAACTCGCCGAGCTCGACGATCCCGCGCTTGCCCAGCCAGGTGAGGTAGACCACGCCTCCGAGCGCGTTCAGTGCCTGCGAGGTGCAGATGTTGTGCGTCGCCTTCTCGCGGCGAATGTGCTGCTCGCGAGTCTGCAGGGCCAGCACGAAGCCGCGCCGCCCGTCGGCGTCCACGGTCTCCCCCGCGATCCGGCCCGGCATCCGGCGCAGGTGCTCCTCGGTGGCGCAGAAGAAGCCGAACGAGGGACCTCCG
>VAYK01000060.1 GCA_005884985.1 Actinomycetota bacterium
GGAACGGAACCCAGGCCTCGGCCCAGGCGGACAAGATCGACACGCTGCTCAACGTGATGATCGTGCTGTCGTCGTTCGTGTTCGCGATCGTCCTGGTGATGCTCGGCTACTGCATCTGGAAGTACCGGGCGAAGCCGGGCGACGAGTCCGACGGCGAGCCGATCCACGGCAACACGAAGCTCGAGATCACCTGGACCGCTATCCCGACCGTGATCGTCCTGTTCGGGGCGATCTACAGCTGGATCGTCCTCGGGGACATCGAGACCAAGGCCGCGGACGCGCTCCCCGTCGACGTTACCGCCCAGCAGTACGAGTGGACCTTCGCCCGATGGGCGTCAGCTGGAGGTGCATCTGACGTCGCTCGACGTGATCCATTCATTCTGGGTGCCGGAGTGGCGGATCAAGCGCGACGTGGTTCCGGCCGGGCCCGGCGGCAACGACATCGACAACTCGGTCGAGGTGACGCCCGACAGGCTGGGGACCTACAACGTGGTCTGTACCGAGCTCTGCGGGTTCGGCCACGCCACCATGCGAGCGCTGGTGAAGGTCGTGCCGGAGAGGGACTTCAACCGCTGGCTTGGACACCAAAAGCAGGTGGTGCCGCAGCCGGGCACCCCCACGGGAGATACGACCGGCGTGCCCTCCGGCGGGACGTCGTCGGGTGGTACGACGACGACCTCCCCCGCCACCACCACGACCCCGACTGGAGGGCAATAGGCAGTGAGTAGACCTCCGACCGAAGGTGGAGCTTGGTAGCGGCGCTTAAGAAGCCCGGCATGGCGCGCGGAGGGCTCGGGCTCCTGCTCGGCGGCGCGTTCGGGTTCGGGCTGGTGGTGGTGCTGCGGACGCTCGCCGGGCTGCCGACCTTCCAAACCCAGCAGACCGGCTACCCCCAGGTGATCGTTCCCGCGATCTTCATGCCGATCGGCTTCCTCGCCGGGCTTGGCGCCTTCGACTACTGGTTCCGGTGGGCGAGCGGCGCGCCCACCTACCCGGCAGAGCTCGAGCACAAGGATCACGGCGCGCACTCCTGGAGGGACTACTTCAAGTTCAACACCGATCACAAGGTGATCGGGATCCAGTACATCTGCACCACGTTCATCTTCTTCTTCGTCGGCGGGGCGATGGCGATGATCATGCGCGCGGAGCTGGCGCAGCCCGGGACCCAGATCGTCGAGCCCGGCACCTTCAACGGGCTGTTCTCCGCTCACGCCGCGATCATGATCTTCGTCTTCGTGATCCCCGTGTTCGCTGGGATCGCCAACTACGTGCTGCCGCTGATGATCGGGGCGCCGGACATGGCGTTCCCGCGCCTCAACGCGCTCAGCTTCTGGATGCTGCCCTTCGCGGGGCTTCTGTTCGTGGGCAGCTTCCTGATGCCCGGCGGCGCGTTCGACGCCGGCTGGACGGGCTACGCGCCGCTGTCCACCGGGGCGCCGCTCGGCCAGTCGTTTTTCAACCTCGGCGTCCAGTTCGCCGGCTGGTCGTCGGTGGCGACCGCCATCAACTTCCTGGTCACGATCATCACCATGCGGGCGCCGGGCATGAACTTCTGGCGCATGCCGCTGCTGGTCTGGGCGAACATGTCGACCTCACTGCTCGTGGTGGCCGCGACCCCGTTCATCGCCGGGGTGCAGTTCCTGGTCCTCTTCGACCGGGCCCTGCACACGAACTTCTTCCAGGAGCTGAACGGCGGCGACGTGCTCAGCTACCAGCACATCTTCTGGTTCTACTCGCACCCGGCCGTCTACATCATGATGCTGCCGGGCTTCGGCATCGTCTCCGAGGTGATCTCCACCAACGCCCGCAAGCCGATCTTCGGCTACCGGTTGATGGCCATGGCGCTGATCGGGATCGTGGTGCTGAGCTACACGGTATGGGCCCACCACATGTTCGTCTCCGGGATGTTCAGCTGGTTGCGGATCCCGATGATGATCACGACGCTCCTGATCGCCGTCCCGACGGGGATCAAGATCTTCTCGTGGCTGGGCACGCTGTTCGGGAGCGTGCTGCACCTGCGCTCCACCGCGATGCTGTTCGCCCTCGCCTTCATCGTCCGACATCCACGTCTCCGACACGTACTTCATCGTGGCCCACATCCATTTCGTGCTCTTCGGCGGCTCCGTGTTCACGATCTTCGCCGGCATCTACCACTGGTTCCCGAAGATGACCGGGAAGATGTACGACGAGAAGCTGGGCAGGGCGCACTTCTGGCTCACCCTGATCGGCATGTACGGGACCTTCCTGCCCATGCACTGGATCGGGATGGAGGGGATGCCGCGCCGGGTCGCCGACTACTCGGCCCAGTTCGGGGACTGGAACCTGCTGATCTCATGCTTCGCCTTCCTGCTCGGCGCCGCCCAGCTGATCTTCCTCTACAACATGATCGTCAGCTGGCGGTGGGGGCCGCTCGCGGGAGCCAACCCGTGGCGTGCGAAGACGATCGAGTGGCTGGTCTCCTCGCCGCCTCCGATCTTCAACTTCGACGAGGTGCCACGTGTGGTGGGCGGGCCGTATGAGTACGGCGTGCCGGGAGCGCGCCATGCGATCATCGGCCCGGCCGAGGCGGAGGTGGGCGCGGCCGAGCCCGCGGTTGCCGGCACGGCGGGCGGTCCGAGCCCGTGAACCAGGCGCCGTCCCCCCACCAACCCGAGACCATCCGTGAGCGGGTCGAGGCTGGCGCTGAGGGGGTCGCCCTCGTCGCTCCGCAGAACCAGCCGATGGCCGGCCAGATCGTCGATCGCGACGAGGTGCGCGAGGCGGCACAGAGCCGGGTCGAGGTGACCCAGGCGGTCCTCCGAGATTTCGGAATCGAGGCGGTGGGCGCGGTGATGGACCCGGACCCGGCCCTGGCCCTGGACGACGCTGTCCGTGCTTTCGCGCCCCGCGAGGTCCTGCTGTCGTGCCTGTACGACACTCGCTTCGGGCTCACGCGCAAGGATCTGGTCGAGTGGGCGAAGCAGCGCTTCGAGGTGCCGGTAACCCATATCCCGGTGCGGATCGAGGACGACGCGGTCCGCTGGGACGTGACCCACGCGCTGGTCGTCGCCACCCAGACCGTCGCCAGCCCCGACCTGATCGCGCATCTGAAGCGGAGGGCCGCCGAGCGTCCTCACCGCTACACCTTCATCAGCCCGCCCTCGGGCCAGCTGACGCGCGAAGAGGTCTGCGATCGCCTCGCCCACACCCTCGCCGAGCTCTACCGCTCGGACGTCGACGCCACCGGCCAGCCCATGAGCCCGGCGCCCCTCGCCGCCATCCAAAACGCGATCGAGCATTACCGCGTCGACGAGATCCTGATCTCGACCCTCGCCGGAGAGCAGTCGAAGTGGCTGCGGGAGGGGCTGATCGATCAGGTCAGGTCGATGACGGACAAGCCCGTGGAGCACATCGAGGCAGGTCGTGCGGAGGTGCCGGCCTGATGGAGGCGCACGCGGCTGCCGCCGAGCATCACGGCCCGCCCGAGGCGCATCAGAGCTCTCGGATCGACCGCCAGACGCTCGGCATCCTCATATTCATCGTCTCGGAGGTGATGCTCTTCGGCTCGTTCTTCGCCTCCTACTTCTTCCTACGCGTGGTCGCCAACGTCGGGCCGTGGCCCCCCGACGGCCTCGAGATCCCGAAGGCGGTCGCCGGCGTCAACACCGCGATCCTGATCTCCTCTAGCTTCACGGTGCACTGGGCGCTGGAGTCGGTCCGCCGCGGCAACCGCCGCGGATTGGTGATGGGCCTAGCCGCCACCTGGCTGCTCGGCTTCACGTTCCTGTTCATCCAGCTGAACGAGTACTGGCACCTCGGCTTCAGCGCCCGCGACACCGCCTTCGGCTCGATCTTCTACGGGCTGACCGGGCTGCACGGCGCTCACGTGACCGTCGGGCTGGGCCTGCTGGCGACCGCCAACATCCGCGCCTGGCGGGGCCACTTCACCTCGAAGCCGAAGGAGCATCTCGGCGTCGAGATCCCGGGGATCTACTGGCACTTCGTGGACGTGATGTGGATCATCGTCTACACCACCGTCTACATCCTCTAGAAACCAGCTAGGAGAGCGGTTCTCGAGCGGCGCGTCGGTGAGGCGGGGCGTGACTTCGGCACGTCGGGTGGCCACGGCGAAGCTGCCAGCTCCGGCTGCGCCTAGTCGCACCATGCGCTGACAAGATCCGGCCGGGAGGCCCAAGCCCTCGAAGTCGCCGGGCTGGCGAGTCGCGCTAGTCGGTTCGCGTCAGGTCCCTGAACATCAGGTGCCGGACCCAGTTCGGCTCGATGCGGTCGAGCGCAGCCTGGAATCCATCGACATTCGCCGACGCCTGCAGGTAGTACGTCTTCCCCCCCGACGCATCGCTGGTCTCGAACGGGCGCAGCCCGGTCTTGGTCTCGAGCTCGTCCAGCAGCTTCCGACCACGTCGGGTGAGCGGGGTCAGCTCGACGATCGCGGGCATTGGCGTCGATGCTAGGGATCATCAGACCTCGACCTGGCGATCCGCACCGGCTGACCGGACTTCTTGCCCATGAGCCCATCGAGCTCGCCTCGCAGCTCTTCACGGCGAGCGTTTGAGCCGCGGCGTTAGCACCGACCAGCGTCGGCCCTACTTCGAGCAGCTCGACCTTGCTGATCTCGGTGACGCCATCGCGCTGCTTCGAGCCTCCTTCGGTGATCAGAGGAAGCCGAACGACCAGCGGGCAGCACACCTTTCTTCAGGAGCCGATGCACTTGGGCCGGCCCACTATGCCGCTGCCCTCGATGTACAACAGCCCGATGACGATGGCGATCGACTGGACGTACGTCCGAGGGTCGCCGTGCCGGACTGAGCGCTCGCCGAAAGTACGACGATGCCAAAAGTGTGGCCTCACCCGCGCTCAAGCCCGCGGCGCCGCGTTTCTTGGTTCTCGTTGGCGCCGTGCTCGCCTCATCCGTGGCGCTTGCCGCTCCAACGACGGCTGCAGCCCGCCCGAGTTGCCTGGAGCACAGGGCGACCATCGTCGGCACCAACCATCACGATCGGATTGTCGGCACCCATCACGGGGACGTGATCGTCGGCCTACGCGGCAATGACACGATCATCAGCAACGGCGGCCGCGACGTCATCTGCGGCGGCCCCGGGGACGACCGCATCATCGGCGGCAACTACCCGCGCCACAGCCTGAAGCGCGACAACCCGAACATCCTGATCGGCGGCCCCGGCAACGACTACATCGAGGGCGGCTTCAACGACGACTTCATCGTCGGCGACAACGCCAACCTCTCCGGCGACGCGACCGGACGCGTCGGCAGGGACGATCTCGAGGGCGAGTTCGGCGCCGACTTCGAGGTCGGCGACAACTACTCCAACTTCAACGCGATCGGCGGCGCAGACGACTTCATTCAGGCTCAAAAGGGCAACGACACGCTGATCGGCGACAGCTATGTCACCGGTGACGGCACCGCCAGGGGCGGAGGCAACGACCACTTCGCGTCTTCGTCGGACAACGACCTCGAGGTCGGGGACAGCTACTCTCCCCATGGGCGGGCGATCGGCGGCGGCGACGACGTGTTGAACCTCGGACCCGGCGACGACTTCGCGGTCGGCGACAGCTACACGATCACCGGCTTCGCCTCGGGCTCCGGTGTCGACCAGCTGCACATGCAGCAACAAGACGACATTGCCTACGGCGACAACTACGCCGCCAGCTCCCAGGGAGAGGTCTCGGGCGGCGCCCACGACTTCATCGGCGGCTTCAGCGGCAACGACCGCCTCATCGGTGGGCCGGGCCACGACACCTGCAACGGCGGCGCGGGGCGCGACGGCTCAGCCCAGTGCGAGTTCACGCTCGAACTGGAATCGGTTCTCGACGTACCGCTGCCCTTCAAACGCCTTTCCCCCCATCGCCTTTAGGGGCCGCACTCCTCGTTGCGTTCCTTAGGCTCGCTGGTCCGCGTTCTCCTGCGACATCGCCTAATCCGAAAGCCCGGCGCGGCTTCGAGGGCCTCCTTCCAGCTCTCAGCGCACTCAGGACAGCTCGGTCCATCTTGG
>VAYK01000014.1:0-200 GCA_005884985.1 Actinomycetota bacterium
CACCGCCACCAACCAGATCACCGTGCGAATATGCAACAGCACAGGAGTAGCCGCGGGCAGCGGCGTCAACTTCGCCTACAACTACATCGCCATCCACTGAGGAACCTGGACCTCTCCGACCCCTGCGCTAGGTTGCCCGGGCCCCACGCTGAGGAGCTTGGATCCCTCCGACCCTTGCTCTAACTTTCCCTAGCCCCAAG
>VAYK01000014.1:342-5522 GCA_005884985.1 Actinomycetota bacterium
CCCAGCAGCAGCTCGTGGCCCTGCCGGGGCATCCCCTGGCCGTGCTGCGCCAGACAGATGGCAACGGCATAGTCGTCATCCATGTCGAGTCCCGAACCAGCGCCGGCCTCTCTCAGCTATCCAACCAGCTCGAGGCTCGGCTGAGCCAGACGATCCCCGACTTCAAGCTCGTCAACTCCCGCACGGTCAAAGTGCAGGCTGGTCGCGCTCTGTCTATCTCCTACGCTCGCACCCAGCAGGGCACGGCCAACACCCTTCTCGTCGTCCCCACCTCCCGGGGCCTCTACAACCTCAACGCCGTCGTGCCCGCGGGGCAGCAGAATGCGGCCCGGGACGCTGCAAGCATTCTGAGCTCATTCGAACTCTAGGCTCACCCGCCCTGATGCGAGATCAGTTGGGACAATTCGGAGGCGCCGCGTGAGCGGGGTGGATTGGATGAGGGACCTGCGCGGCGCCCGCGTGGGAGCGGTGCTCGCGGTTGCCGCGGCCGTCGGCTTCTTGGTGTGGATCCTGTTCATCCACGACAGCGGCAACGAGTCCACCTCGCACGGAGCGAAGTCGCAGGGGCCCGTTGCGGCATCACCCGACGACCTCGCCGCCGCGGCCGACAAGGCGGGTCATCCGGTCTATTGGGCGGGCCCCCAGGACCACACGACCCTGGAGCTGACCATCACCAAGGACGGCCGGAGCTACGTTCGCTACCTCCCTCCCGCCGTCGACATCGCCGATCCACAGCCAAAGTACCTGACGATCGGCACCTACCCGTTCAAGCGCGCCTACCACGCCCTCAAGGTCCAGTCTCAGAAGCCCGGCGAGGTCGTCGAGCACACCAGCGACGGGGGGCTCGTCGTCAGCAACCAAAGCTCGCCGACGAGCGTCTACATCGGGTATCGCAATCAGGACGTCCAGATCGAGGTCTTCGACCCGGACCCCCGCCGCGCCCTGAGCCTCGCCACCTCCGGAGACGTCCAGCCGGCGGGCTGAGCTTGAGCGGGGCCGCGGCTAGACGAGCCGGCCTCACGATGCCACGGTGACGCTGCTCGCCGCCTGGGTCGCCTTCCCGCTCGTCCTGGCGGCGCTGTCGGTCGGGTGCGGGCTGCTGCTCGAGCGGCTGGCGGGCGTGCGGCTGCCGGGGGCCCTGCTCCCCGCCGCCGGCGTGGCGCTGATCGTCGTCGGCGCCCAGTTCCTCACCCTCTTCGACTCGACCGCGGAGCTGGCGACGCCGGTGACCGTGTCGGCGGCCGTCGCCGGCTTCGGACTGACGACGCGCTAGGGAGGGCTGCGGATCGAGCGGTGGGCGCTGGTCGCCGCGGCGGCGGCGTTCGCCGTCTACGCCGCCCCGATCGTCCTCTCCGGCCAGGCCACCTTCGCCGGCTACATCCGGCTCGACGACACGGCCACCTGGATGGCGCTCACCGACCGGGTGATGGAGCACGGGCGAAGCCTCGACGGCCTCGCGCCGTCGACCTATGAGGCGACGCTGGCATTCAACCTGGGCTCGGGCTATCCCGTCGGCGTCTTACTGCCGCTCGGGATCGCCCGCGAGCTGGTGGGCCAGGACGTCGCCTGGGTCATCCAGCCCTACATGGCCTTCCTCGCCGGGCTGCTGGCCGCGGGGCTGTGGAGCGCGGCCGGCTCGCTCGTCCGCTCACCGTGGCTGCGCGCCCTGGCCGCCTTCCTCGCGGCCCAGTCGGCGCTGTTGTTCGGCTACTACCTGTGGGGCGGGATCAAGGAGGTGGCCGCGGCGACCCTCGTCGTCACGGTTGCCGGGCTCGCCGCGCTCGTGATCCGCGAGCGCCTCGCATGGCGGACGCTGGCGCCGCTGGCGGTGGCGAGCGCGGCGCTGATCGGCATCCTCAGCGGTGGCGGCGCGGTGTGGCTCGGCCCGATCCTGCTGGCGACCCTGGTCGCTGCGTGGCGGATGCTCGGCGTCGGCGCCGCGCTGGGCAGGGCCGCCGCGTTCGCCGCCGCCCTCGCCGCCCTCAGCATCCCCGTGATCGCGCCCGGCGGGCTGCTGCCGCCAACCTCGTCGCCGCTGACCAGCGAAACCGCCCTCGGCAACCTGTTCCGCCCCCTCAGCGCCTTGCGGCTGTTCGGCGTGTGGCCCTCGGGCGACTTCCGGGCTGACCCCACGGACCCGGCCACGGCGCACGTGTTGATCGCCGTGGTCGCCCTCGCCGCCCTGGTCGGCATCGGCCTGGCCGTGCGCGCGCGGGCGTGGTCGCTTCTCCTCTACGTCGGGGCGGCGGTGGTCGCCGGCCTGGCGATCTTCGTGATCGGCTCGCCGTGGGCCGCACTTTACGCGGAAGGGCGGCGGGTCGAGGGGGGCATCCTGATGGCGGTGCTGGCGGCCGGAATCCTGTGGTCGAACGCCCTCGCCTACCGCGACGTCAACCTGGCGCCCCGCGATCAGCTCGCCGAGCTCCAAAAGATCGGCGAGCTGATCGCCGGCCAGGGCCCGACCCTGATGACCGAGTACCAGCCGTACGGCGCCAGGCACTTCTTGCGCAACGCCGCTCCCGAGGCAGCCTCGGAGCTGCGCCGCCGGCGCGTACCGCTGCTCAGCGGCAGGACCCTGCGCAAGGGGGCCTACGCCGACACCGACCGGTTCAAGCTCCACGGCCTCGAGGTCTACCGGACGCTCGTCGTGCGCCGCTCCCCGGCGCAGAGCCGCCCGCCGTTGCCGTACCGGCTGATCTGGCGTGGCCACTACTACGAGGCCTGGCAGCGCCCCGCCGGCTCGGAGGGCGTCGTCCGCGACCACCTTGGTCTCGGCAACGAGGTCGACCCTGGCGGGGTTCCCAAGTGCGCCGACGTGCTCCATCTCGCCGACGAGGCGGGCCCGAACGGCAGACTGGCCGCCGTCGGCCGGGCCCCCGTGGTCATCGTCTCGCTGAAGCAGACCAGCCACCCGCGCGCCTGGAACTCGCCTGACTATGCGTCGGCGTTGCTGCCGACCACCCCCGGGGCGATCAAGGCGCAGATCCGCGTCAGCAAGCCCGGCGGCTACGAGATCTGGCTCGGCGGCTCGGTGCGGCCGCAGGTCGATGTCGCCGTGGACGGACGCCCGGTGGGCTCGGTTCGGGAGCAGCTCGAGAACTCCGGCCAGTACGTCTCCATGGGGACGGCTCCGCTCGACCCCGGCGAGCACACCGTGACGATCCGCTTTCATGGCGCCGACCTCCATCCGGGGAGCGGCGGCGCGCCGGATCCGATCGGCCCCCTGGTGCTGAGCCAGCAGGACATGGCCGACACCCGCGTCGTCTACTTCCCGCCCAGCGAGGCGACCCGGCTGTGCGGCAAGCGCTGGGACTGGATCGAGGCGCTCGGCTAGGACCCAATCGTGTCCGCGGACGCGGGCCCTAGTCCGCATCGCCGGACCCTGCGGCTCACTTGATCAGGTCCAGCCCGTCGGGCTTGTTCAAGAAGCCCGACGCGGAGCCGGGTTGATCGAGGTGGCCGTATTGCCACACGATCCGCTTCGTGCGCTTGTCGATCACGACGACCCGCTGGCCGTAGTCGTCCGTGGCGGCGATCAGGTGGTTGCCGATCGGCACTGCCAGCGAGGGGCGATCGAGCGCGCCGGCACCCGTGTCCGGCCCGTAGGTCCAGATCACGCGGCCCTGAGGGGTGATCACGTAGATATGGCCGGGCGTGTCGAATCCGGCCACGAGGACGTCTCCGTTCGGTAGGAGCTGCGCATCTGAGGGGTATCCGGTCGGCGTGTGGATCGACCACATCAGGTCGCCCTTGCGGTCCAGCCGGTCCACCCAGCCGCCGATCTCGGTGATCAGGACCCCACCGTCGGGTGTGGGCGTGTCGCCGTTCGGCTGGAGCAGCGACGACGGGGGATCGTGGGAGCAGTCGCCGGACCGTCCGATCGAGCGCGCGACGCGGTGATGGCGATCTATGAACAGGACCCGGCAGTTGATGATGTCGGCGACGCTGATCAGCCCGTTGGGAAGCAGATAAGCGTCGTCGGGATGCGAGAGGTACCCCGGAGCGCTTCCCGGCGAACCGGCGTGCCCGTACTCGAACGAGATCCGGGGCCGCTGACCGAGGCGGATGATCGCGATCGTGTCCGCGAACTCCTCGTTGGTGATGATCGAGCGCCCGTTCGGCGTCAGAAAGGCGTCATCCGGACCGGCGAAGCTCTGTCCTTGGCCCAGGCCGCCCGCCGGAGGGAAGCGCCAGACGATCCGCTTGTCCGGAGAGACCACGATGATGCGGTTGTTGTCGCGATCGGCGATCAGCAGGTAGCCGGGCAGCAGGGAGTTCGCTGGCAGCGGGGGCAGGCCGAGCCGCTGCCGAGCGACCTCGCCCGGCGACTCGGGCGTCGACGAGTTCTCCGAGCTCGCAGTGCTGGTCGAAGCACCGGTGGAAGGGCCATCGGAGGTCGCGGATCCTCCTCCACAGCCGCCGGCGACGGCGCCGAGCGCGGCCAGCAGAGCAAGCGAAGGGAGCGTCCAGCGCAAGGCGGGCACCCTAGCGAGCGACGATTAGCATCGTCTAAGTGACGGGCGGCGGGCGACGAATGAGGGGAAGTTCGACCGTCGAGCGGCCAGCTTGAACTCGGCGCGCCCCGGAGGAGTATTACGGGCACCAATCCAACCAAGGAGACCAGAACATGATCAGAACACGGCTCCCGCTCGCAGTCCTTCCCGCCAGCCTCGTGGCCCTCGTCGCGGTGGCTGGTTGCGGGGGAGGCAGCAGCAGCACCAGCACGAGCCCGAGCACCGCCGGCGCGACGGGTGGCGCGGTGACGATCGACGTCGCCAAGAACGCGCAACTCGGCCAGATCCTCACCGACAGCAAGGGCGACACGGTCTACGTGTTCGCCAAGGACACCAATGGGAAGTCCGCATGCAGCGGATCGTGCGCCGGTGTGTGGCCGCCCGTGACGACGAGCGGGAGCCCGAAGGCCGGCAAGAGCGTCGTTTCCTCGAAGCTGGGAACGACCAAGCGCAGCGACGGATCTACCCAGGTCACCTACGCCGGGCACCCGCTGTACACGTACACCGCCGACACGAGCCCCGGCGCCACGACGGGCAACGGCATCAACTCGTTCGGGGCCCTGTGGTACGCCGTGCGACCGAATGGCTCGAACGCTCCAGTCAGCGGCTCGACCGGCAGCGGCTCCACTACCGGCGGCTCCTCGGGCGGAGGCTCCACGACGAGCG
>VAYK01000061.1 GCA_005884985.1 Actinomycetota bacterium
GGGCCTTCTCCGCGGGATCGCCGGCAACAATGACGTGGTAAATAGTCGGATGAAGACCGGCCTTGTTGATTCCGAGCCCCGTGGTGGCGTTTCCCTGGGGATCGAGATCGACAAGGAGGGTCGGGCGCCCCGCCAGGGCAAGCCCAGTCGCGAGATTGATAGCGGTCGTCGTCTTGCCGACGCCGCCCTTCTGGTTAACGATGGCGACTGTTCTGGCTATATTCTCACCACGGCGGCCTTTCTCCTCGACCGCCGGCCAATCATACTACGCAGGGCCAAGAGACCTCTCACCGATTCTGCGGCCTGTTCCACGTGGCACACTTAAGGATCTAATCGGAGACGTTCCACGTGGCACATTCGCCTATTCCCGTCGGAAAATAGCGAATCGACGAGTTTCTCCTGGTTTAACACCCGCAACCGTCATCCACAACCCGGCCGGCAGCCGATACTCCTTCGGTGGCCCGGAAGCGATGACCACGCCGCCCGGCTTGACGAGGTGAACACCGAGACCGAAGAGATAGCCCACATCGCCGGCGCACCGAGCAACCACCGCATCGAACTGCCCCGCCGATCGCCGAACGACGTCCTCGAGTCTCTCGCCCAAAACTTTGGTCTCGGGGAACGCGAGTTCACGGATCGCCGCTGATAGGAACGACACCCGTTTTTGCCTGGACTCCACCATCGTCAATCGCATCTCCGGATCGACGATCTTGAGCGGTATTCCAGGGACGCCAGCGCCAGAGCCGGCGTCGAGGATATCGCGCGCGGCAGGCGGGAGGGCACGGCGAAACAGGAGACTATCGAGGAAGACCCGCTCGACGATCCAGCCAGGTTCGTTCGATCCCAAAAATCGGTGGGTGGTTTGCCATTTCACCAATATATTCAAATATTTAATGAACGACTCGGTTTCGGTGTCGCTGAGCTCGCGACCGAGGACGCTCCGAGCGCCCCGCCTGAGGGCCGACAGAGGCGCGGCGTTGCTACGCGCGGGCGGCGTCCTTCGCCTCTCGGGCCGCAGCGGACGCGGAGCGGTCCATCAGCTTCTGCTGGAGAATCTGGAGCACGTTCGACACGAACCAGTAGAGGACCAGTCCCGAAGGCAGGTTCAGAAACATGAACGTGAAGATGAACGGCATGATCAGCATCATCTTGGCTTGGCGCGGGTCGCCGGTCATCGGCGTCATCTTCTGCTGAAAGAACATCGACACGCCCATCAGGACCGTCAAGACGTACGTGGGGTCGTGACTCGCGAGATCGCAGACCCAGAGATCGATGCCGAAAAGCCGGCCGAAGCAGAGGAACGGCGCGTTCTGGAGCTCGACGGACACCGAGAGCGCGAGGTAGAGCGCGTAGAAGATCGGGACCTGGGCGATCATCGGCAGACATCCGCCCATCGGGTTCACCTTGTACTTCCGGTACAGCTCGAGGGTCTCGCGCTGCAGCCGCTGGGGATCGCTCTTGTACTTGCTCCTGAGCGCGTTGATCTGCGGCTGGAGCACCTGCATGGCTTTCATCGAGCGCATGCTCTTGAGGGTGAGCGGATAGAACAGCACCTTCGAAAGGATCGTAATCAGGATGATCGCGACCCCATAGTTACCTACGAATCGGTACACCCAGTTCATAAACTTCAGGATCGGCAGGCCGAGCCATTCCATCGGCAGACCGCCCCACTGCCGAGGGACGGGAAAGCCGCCGAAATTCAGCGAGCCCTCGAGCCCGTAGGCCTCGAGGCGGCCCACTTCCTTCGGGCCGATGTAGACGAGCGCCCGTCCCTCCCAGGACTGGCCGGGCGCGATCGCCGCCGTCGTCTGCAGCCCGACCGTGACCTTCGCCGCCTCCTGGTTCTTGCCCTCGGGCTTGGGGTCTCCGCTGATCGCGAGCTTGAATCCGCCGGTCTTCGGGATGAACGCCGCGAGGTACCACGTGCTGTCGACCGCGACCCACGCGCCGTCGAGCAGCTGATTGCCGACAGCCTTGGCGCCCTCGACCCGCGAGACATGCCCCTCGGAGGACCACACGACCTCGTTCGCGTGCTGCCCCAGGAACTTCTCCGCCCCGCTCTTTTGGACCGGATGCGCGACCCAGGGCAGCGCGACCGTCACCGTCCGGGCTGGGCCCGCCGGATTGTCGATCCGGATTCGCACGTCCATCGCGAAATCGTCGGCGCGAAATCCCAGGGTCTGGGTGATGATCAGCCCCTCGTCCTGCCCTTTGAGCAATATGTCGCCGGCCTGGCCGCGCGCGTCGAGGACGATCGCGTCCGGGGCGATGTCCATCGGGACGGTTTCGGGCGGGCGCTGATCGATGCCGACGCTCAGGCCCGTCGACCCGAATTCGCCGACCGCGACCAATGGCTTTTCACCACGGTACTTCAGCGTCCATTCCTGGAGCTTTCCGCCCTCGCTGCTGACCACGGCTCGGTAGAGGGGCGCCTCGACCTTCGCCGTTCGCTGAGGTGGCGACACCGGCGGCACCGGGGCGGAGGCGGGCGCCGGAGCCGGGGGCGCCGCCGGTGAGGGGGCCTGGGCCGGGGGTGAGGCGGTGGTCTTGGGTGGCTCGCTCGGGGCCTTGGTCTCCTGTCCAGAGGGCATGAATAGCGCCTGGTACAAAATCAGGAGCCCAGCCATCAGCACTGCCGCTAAAATTGCTCTTTTTTCCATAGTTTACGCGTGCTGCCGTCTCGGGGGCGGCGGGGGATCGAAGCCTCCGGCACGAAACGGCTGGCACCGCAGAATCCGCCGCAAGGCCAGCCAGCTTCCCCTGAACACCCCATGATCGATCACCGCGAGACGTGCGTATTCCGAGCAGGTCGGAGCGAATCGGCAGGCTGAGCCAACCAGGGGAGAAAGCAGCCACTGGTAGCCCCTGATACCGGCAACCGCGAGGTGACCGAGCCAGCTCACTGGCGAGTGCCGGCCAAGGCCCCGCGTAGCTCCTCCACGAGCGCCGCAAACTTCATGTCCAATACCCGCTTCTTTCCCACGATCACGATCGCCGCGCTCGCCGGCGCGGCCCCTCGGGCCGCGCGATACGCTTCCCGTAGCCTACGCCGGATTCGGTTTCGATCGACCGCGCGGCTGAGCTGCCGGCTCACCGCGAAGCCCACGCGCCGCGCTCGAGTCGTTTCCGTCCAGAGCACGAGACACGCCGGTCGGTCGATCCGCTTACCCCGCTGGAAGAGCGCCTGGAATTCGGCGCTGGTGGTCAAACGCTCACTACGCGGAAGTCGGCCCGCTACACGGTCAGGCGTTTACGCCCCTTCGCGCGCCGACGCTTGAGCGTCCGCCGCCCGCCCTTCGTTTTCATACGCTCCCGGAAGCCGTGCGTCTTCTTCCGATGACGCACATTTGGCTGGAACGTGCGCTTCATGAGGGTCCCCTTTCCAAACCGGCGTAGTGTAGCAGCAGGGGACTTCAAGTCAACTCACGAAGCTCTTGCGACGGGGTTTCGCTCTGTGCTAGGTTTCAGCATCCTTTGGTTCGGCCACGTGAGGTGCTGTCTTCAGATGTCCGTTAACGCGCCGGGACCGGTCGTGCCCACCGCTATCCACACCTGTGGATAACCCTGTGCGTAACTCGCTGCGGAAGCCCCAGGGATCCTTGTGGTAGAAGGCCTTTGGGAGCGCATGCTGGAAGCCGTTGGACGGCGCCTCCCGACGGCTGTTGTCGACTCCTGGGTGCGTCCCTGCCGTCTGATCGCGGTCGAAGGCGACCATCTGCGCATCGCGACACCGAACACGTTCTCGCGTAACTGGCTCCTCGAGCACCATCTGGCCGTGCTCAAGAGCGCCGCGCAGGAGTGTATCGGCGGGGATCCTCGACTCTCGATCGAGGTCGACGATCGCCTCGAATCCCGTCAACCCCCGCTACACCTTCGAGAGCTTCGTCGTGGGATCGGCGAACCAGTTCGCCCAGGCGGCCTGCCAAGCCGTGGCCGAGCTGCCGTCGCGCGCCTACAACCCGCTGTTCATCTATGGCGGCGTCGGCCTCGGCAAGACCCACTTGCTCCACGCCGTGGGTCACCAGTCGGCCCGGCTCTTCCCCGGACTCACGGTCGTCTACCTGTCGTCGGAGCGCTTCACCAACGAATTGATCAACTCGATCCGCTACGACCGCACCGCGGAATTCCGCGGCCGCTATCGCACGATCGACCTCCTGCTCATCGACGACATCCAGTTCATCTCCGGCAAGGAGCGCACGCAGGAAGAGTTCTTCCACACGTTCAACGACCTCTACGAGTCGCACAAGCAGATCATCGTATCCAGCGACTGCTCGCCGAAGGACATTCCCGAGCTCGAGGAGCGGCTGCGCTCACGGTTCGAATGGGGGCTCATCGCCGACATCCAGCCCCCGGACTTCGAGACCCGCGTGGCCATTCTCAAGAAAAAGGCCGAGCTCGAGCGCGTGATCCTGCCCGACGACGCCGCCTATCTCATCGGCGGCCGGGTCAAGTCCAACATCCGCGAGCTCGAGGGCTCGCTCACGCGCATGATCGCGTTCTGCGCCCTGACCGGCCGCGAGATGAACGTCGACCTCGCCCAGGAAGTCCTGTCCGAGCTGTGGGGCGACGAAGAGAAGATCATCACGATCGAGCAGGTCCAGCGCAAGGTCTGCGACCTCTTCGCGGTGAAGCCCTCCGACCTCAAGGCCAAGACGCGCACCAAGACCATCGCCTTCCCCCGTCAGGTCGCGATGTACCTCGCGCGCAAGCTCACCCACGCCTCCCTCGCGGAAATCGGCCGCGCCTTCGGCGGCAAGGACCACACGACCGTGCTCCACGCCGTCGACAAGATCACGACGCTCCTCGAGGAAGATCCCAAGCTGCGCAAGACCATCGACACACTTATCCAGGGGATTCAGATCTGATCCACCGTTCGGCCCCCGCCGTCCACGCCCTTATCCCCGACGCCCGTGTCACCGATCTCTCGACCACGACGGCGTTTCCGTCCGATCCCCGCTATCCACACCGCTCGACGGCTACTATGACTACTAGTTGTTCTATCTTCTCCTTCTAAAAACGAGAGAACATCATGGACGTTGTCCTCGACCGTGACCAGTTCCTCAAGGGACTCCAGATGGTCCA
>VAYK01000062.1:0-3980 GCA_005884985.1 Actinomycetota bacterium
CGTCCGCTCCACCGGGTTTCCGTGCTGGGAGACCGTATCCCGGACCACCGTGCTCGTGACGCCGAGGATCTGCTTGGTTTGATGGGTCACGATCTCGTCGTCGGTCTGAGCGGTCGTTCCGCGCACACCCTTGTAGTGGTAGCCCGTGCCGGGCTTCAAGGGCCAGTAGCGGTTGTCGATCGTGGAGACGAAATTCGCCGGATCGATCGCGGGCGAGTAGGTCCCGTGAATCGGCGCCAGGCTGGGCGCCGACGTCGAGGCGGCCGTTGTCGATGAGGTGCTTGCCGATGAGCTGCTTCCGCCGCCCGAGGAGCCGCACCCGCTCGCGATGGCGGCCAGAAGTGCGAGCGCGGCCGTCGAGTGCATGGCCTTGTGGGAGGCCTCCTTGAGCCGTCCGGTCATCTGTTCCTCCAAGTGTGGATAAGACGCTCCCTCTCCGCCCCCTTGCTACGGATCGGGAATGAAAGGACGATGAATGCGGCGGCCCCCAAACCGGCGTCGGCGCGCCCTTCGGAGAACCCGCTCCTGCCGCGGGTTAGAGGCCCGCACGTGGGGCGTTGCCGCGAACGCGATCGAGCTCCTTGAGGATCTCGATCGCCTCGCCGCGAAGCTCGGCATCCTGCCGGTGCCAGTCCTCCTGCGAGAGCTTGCCCTGCTCGCGGTCGAGCTCGGCGTCGCGGATCTCGCGGTACTTGACCTCCTTGCGCGCCTCGAGCTCGGCGATCGCGGGGTCCTCGGTCCGCGCCATGGCCGCCTTGGCCTCGTCCTCGGTGCGGCGAAACGGCGCGGTCACGAACCAGATGACCACCGCGACGATCACGAGCGCAAGCACGATCTCCACGGCGCTACAGGCTAGGCTCGCCCCAGCTCGCGCGCCAGGCGCGCCGCGTAGACGTCCGAGACGCGACGGCGACGGACCTCCGGCGCGGGCCAGATGGCGACCAGGCCGCCCAGCACCGCAATCGCTCCCCCCACCCAGATCCAGGTGACCAGCGGGTTGACGTTCACCCGGAAGTCCGCCGGTGGCGGGTCCTTCAGATAGCGCTTCTCGATCGAACGAATGGCGAGCCCCTGCAGGAAGCCGAGCGCCTGTCCCGCCTTGGCGTTCTGCGGGGACACGCCCCGCGCCATCTTCTCGAGATGGCGGTCGGCGCCGTTGATCAGCGGGTTGAGCGAGGTGAGGTCGGGCTGCATCGCGGTCCAGAGGTCCCCGCCGACGGTCGTCCTGCGCCCCACCTCGCTGGTCGCCTCGCCCTCGAAGAAGCTCCTCACCGGGCCGCCGCCGGTCGGGTCCCCGACCCCGGCGTAGTAGTTCCGCGACGGGTAGAGGGTCGCGTACGGCTTTCCGTCCTTGGTCACGGCGAGTACCGAGCCGAAGCTGAGGCGCTGCTCGGCCGGGCTGATCTGCGCGGTCGCCTTCTCGTAGGTCACCCGGTAGTCGTCCACGGTGGCCGACTGGCCGGGGCGCAGGCGCAGGTCGCGGCTGGTCTGGAAGCTCGACGACGCCGCCACGGCGATCAGTAGCACCGCGAGCCCGGCGTGGACCACGTAGCCGCCGTATCGACGGCGGTTGCGCGAGAACAGCGCCAGGAGCGCCCGCGGGTAGGAACCCCCGGTCAGCGATCGGTACGCGGCCGCGCCGCGCGCGAACTCCTGCACCAGGGCCGCCAGGGTGAAGGCGGCGAGCGAGAACACGATCAGCGCCAGGGGCTTGGAGCGCGCGTGGGTGAGCGCGAACAGGGCGATTGCCGCCGCCAGCCCGACGAGGGCGGGTCGCGCGAACAGCCTCTTGATCGCATCGAGGCTGACGCGCCGCCAGGCGAGCAGCGGCCCGATCCCGGTGAAAAGCACCAGCAGGATCGCCAGCGGTGTCGTGTAGCGATTGAACCAGGGGGCGGCGAGGGAGGCTTTCTCGCCGGTGAACAGCTCGGAGATCAACGGGAAGAAGGTGCCCCAGAAGATCACCGCCGCCAGCCCGATCAGCAGCAGGTTGTTGATCAGGAACACCGCCTCGCGGGAGGCGAGCGACTCGATCCGCTTGGCTGAGCGAAGGTCGTCGAGCCGGGAGACGATCAGAAGCGCCGACCCGATGACCACGATCGCGATCAGCGCCAGCAGCGGGCCGCCGACGGTGGAGGCGCCGAAGGCGTGAATCGACTGCAGGATCCCCGAGCGGACCAGGAAAGTGCCGAGCAGGGCGAGCGAGAAGGTGCCGCAGATCAGGGTCACGTTCCACACCTTCAGCATTCCCCGCCGCTCCTGGACCATGATCGAGTGCAGGAAGGCGGTGCCGGTGAGCCACGGCATGAGCGAGGCGTTCTCGACCGGATCCCATCCCCAGTAGCCGCCCCAACCGAGCTCCGAGTACGACCAGCGCGCGCCGAGCAGGATGCCGATCCCCAGTAACAGCCATGCGATCAGCGCGAAGCGGCGGGTGGCGCGGATCCAGCTCGCGTCGAGCCGCCGCGTGACCAGGGCGCCCACCGCGAACGCGAACGGGATCGAGAAGAAGACGTAGCCCGAGTAGAGCATCGGCGGGTGGATCGCCATCGCCGGGTGGCGGAGCAGCGGGTTGAGGCCGACGCCCTCGGGCGGCACCGGGCTGAGTCGGGCGAACGGGTTGGCGTCGATCAACATCAGGCCGGTGAAGAAGACCCCGAGGCCCATCAGCACGGCCGTCGCCCAGGGGGCGATCTCGCGGTGCTTGTGCCGTGTGGCGAACAGGACCGCCGAGGAGGTCAGCGACAGCACCCAGGCCCACAGCAGGAGCGAGCCCTCCTGGCTCGACCACATCGCGGTGAGCCTGTAGAAGCCGGGCGTAGTGGTCGATGAGTGGTCGGCAACAACCTGCAGCGACAGGTCGGTGCGGGCGAATGCCGCCTCGATCACGACCACGCAGATGGTCAGCAGGGCGCCAAAGGCGTACACGGCGCGGCGTGACGAGTCGGTGAAGCGGCGGTCGCCGCGGGTGCCGCAAAGTGCCGCGATCACCCCGTAGACGGCCACCAGAAGGGCGAGGAAGAGGCAGGCGGCGCCGAGGGTGATCACACGACCCGCCGCCTCCTCGTCTGCGACTCAGGGGGCGGCGGGGTTGGAGCCCTCTCGTGCGCACGGATACGCATCAATTCCTTGCTTTCACTTGGTGATGATCACGTGCTGGGGATCCTGCTGGGCCTGGGTTTGGAACTTCGACGGGCACTTGGTGATCAGGCTGTCGCGCTGCGCCATGAAGGTCCCGTCCTCGACCTTGCCGGTGACGATCACCTCGCGCCCGTCCGCGAACGGGTCCGGCACCTCGCCGCTGTAGCGAACCGGGATCGAGAGCTTGGAGTTGTCGCGGTCGGCGACCCGGAAGTCGAGCTGGCTGCCGCGGTGGTGGATCGATTGTGGGACGACCACTCCGGTCATCTGGTAGGACTGGCCTGGCGACGCGTTCAGGATGTCGGAGGGCTGCTTCGCCTCGGTCGAGGCGCTGAACGACGTGTAGATGAGCGCCACGGCGAGCAGCACCGCGGCGCTCAGGGCAACGATCAGCCGGATCTTCCGTTTGCGAGCGGGATCCACGAGGGCGGTCAATTATCGCAATGCGACAATGCCGGGTCCATGGACGACGGCAAGGTCCTCCTGATCACCGGCGCGTCGAGCGGCATCGGGGCCGCCACCGCCAGGCGATCGGCCGAGGCCGGCTACCGGCTGGTGCTCGGGGCACGGCGCCAGGACAGGCTTCGTAAGCTGGCCGAGGAGCTGGGTGGCTCCGAGCGCGCGATCGCTGTGCGCTGCGACGTCGCCGAGTGGGAGGACAACCAGGCGCTCGCCGAGGCGGCGCTGGACTCCTTCGGCCGGATCGACGCCGTGTTCGCGAACGCGGGGTTCGGGGCCAAGCGCGGCTTCCTGGAGGAGTCGGCCGAGCACTGTCGCTCGATGGTGCTGACCAATGTCCTTGGCGTCGCGCTGACGATCCGCGCGACCCTCCCCCACCT
>VAYK01000062.1:4223-5537 GCA_005884985.1 Actinomycetota bacterium
AGCTAGGAATCGGATGGCGCGGCGCTTCCGCGCCAGCGCTCGATCAGCGCCTCGAAGTCCGGCGCAACCTCCTGGCGGACCAGGACGTGTAGCCGGTCGCCGGCCTCAACGCGTGTGGATCCGCGTGGCGGGATCGCCTCGTCTCCTCGCACGATCACGCTGACCAGCGCCTGGCGCGGAAGCCCCAGCTCCCGGACCCGGCGATCGCGTCGTCCCCGCCCACCACGTACTCGACGACCTCCGCACCGAGCCCGCGGATCGTCCCGGTCTCGGCCCAGCGGCCTCGGCAGGGCCGGCTCGGCGCTCGTGGTCCCCAACGCGTGGGCCAGCGGCTCAAAGGTCGTCCCCTGCACGATGGTCGAGATGACGACCGCAAAGAAGACGATGTTGAAGAACTCGAGGCTGTGGGGAACGTGGCTGATCACCGGAAAGGTCGCCAGAACCACGGGCACCGCGCCGCGGAGCCCTGCCCATCCGAGGATCAGCCGCTCGCGAGCGCTGTAGCGACCGAATGCGGTGGCCAGCGCCGTCGCCAGGGGCCGAGCCACGAGCACGACCACCAGGGCAACCAGGGTACCCTTGAGAATCACGTCGCCAAGCTGATTCGGGAAGACGAGCAACCCGAGGGTGAGGAAGAGGGCGATCTGCGCCACCCAAGCGACGCCCTCGTGGAAGGCGGTGATCGTGCGTTTGGCCGGAATATGGGAACCCCCCAAGGCGAGTCCGGCCAGATAGACGGAGAGGAAGCCCGAGCCGTCGATGATCGCCGCGCCACCGTAGGCGAGGCCCACCGCAGCGACCGAGGCCACCGGGTAGAGGCCGGTCGTCGCCAGGTTCACGCGCCTGAAGGTCCACACCGCGGCGGCCCCGACCGCCACCCCCACCACCAGGCCGATCCCGAGCTGCCGAGCGAACAGCCACGCCATGTCGGCGATGCCGTAGTCGGAGTGCTGGATCCAGTTGATGAATCCGAGCACCAGCAGGACCGCCACCGGGTCGTTGAACCCGGACTCCCCCTCGAGCGTGCGCGCGAGTCTTCGCCTCAGCGTCGAGCCGCGCAACAGGGCGAAGATCGCGGCTCCGTCGGTAGCGGCGAGGATCGAGCCGAGCAGCAGCCCCTCCAGCGACGAGAAGCCGAGCAGCCAGGCGGCGGCGAGCCCGGTCACCAGCGCGGTCGCGATCGTCCCCAGGACCCGCCAGCGAGAGCGCGGGTCGCAGCACCGGGCGGATCTCGGGATAGCCGGAGGTGAGGCCGCCTTCGAACAGGATCAGCGCAAGCGCGATGACGCCGATCGTCCGCGCCAGCTCGTAGTT
>VAYK01000226.1 GCA_005884985.1 Actinomycetota bacterium
CACGCGGTGGCGCTACGCGCGGACTTCGGCGACGCCCGGCTCGGGCTTTCTGGCCTCGCGCTCAGCGCGATGGCGCGGCGACAGCTCGTGAATGTAGGCGGCAACCAAGGCTTCAGCACGGCGCCGGGAGGCCACGCTGCGGCTTACGAGCCTCAGGCGCGAGGACCTCGATGCTCGCTTCCCGGGCCTGCTTGAGCGGATCCTCGAGGCGGCAGAAGACGAGGCGGGAGTCGCCATCTGAAGCGCCCGTCTACGGCGCCGGGATCAGGCCGGCAGCCTCGACGCGCTCCTCGCCGCGGCGGAGCATGCGCAGCGCCAGGATCGTGCCGCCCAGCGTCGCGGCCAGGCCGCAGCTCAGCTGGACGCTGAGCACGCCCTCCCGCGTCCAGTAGACATCGCGGAAGTCGAGCAGGAGCGCGGCCTCGTCGAACGTGAGGCCGATTCCGGCCCCGAACGGAACCGCCAGCGCCTGCTCGAGCCGAGTGCTGTCGGTGACCAGAGCCACAGCGCCGGAGGCGAAGGCGATCAGTATCCCCGGCACGAAGTGGTGGATGTGCCGGCCGCGCAGGCGAACGTTTCCGAACGGCCACCAGCCCCCGCGGATCCCGGCGGTTGAGAGCCTCATCAGCGCGAACGCCAGGACGAATCCGGAGAGCAGGTTGAAGAGCACGGTCTCGTGGCCCGGCGTGGCCTCGTAGCCCTCGATCGCCACAGCCACGGTGTCCTGAGTGGCCCGCCCCGCGGTTCCGATCGCCTGCTCGGCCGTCTTGAGCACGCCGGTTGGCGGGTCGCTGCGACGTACGCGCCGGCGCGCCAACCGCGTGATCTCGGTGGCCAGCACGCTGCCGGCTGTGACGATCGCCAGCCCGGCGAGGCCGACGGTCAGCCGGTCGGCGCGGCGGCGATCACCCCGACGGGTGATCCGGTGGGCGAGCCGGCTCACAGCCGGACCAGATTCTCCGCTCTGATGCCCCGCGTAACCCCGCGGAAGTCGAGCACGAGCGCCGCCTCGCGCACCACCCGCTCGTAGTCCACCTCCGGATGGGCGGTCACGATGACGACGATGTCCGCCCGATCGAGTTCCCCGTCGAGCTCGGCAGAGGCGAGCGAGAACTCCGGCAGCTCGGGAACATGCGGGTCGTGATAGGCGATCTCGGCGCCCAGGTCGCGCAGGCTCCTGATGATCTTCACAGCCGGCGACTCGCGGAGGTCACCGACGCCGGCCTTGTAGGTGACGCCGAGCACGAGGACCCGTGAGCCGCGCACCGGCTTCTTCGCCATGTTGAGTGTGCGGTCGATCTTCTCCACGCAAAACTGCGGCTGCGCCTGGTTGAGCTTCCCGGCCAGCTCGATGAACTCGGTATAGAAGTCGTGCTCCCGGGCCTTGAACGCGAGGTAGAAGGGGTCCACCGGCAAGCAGTGGCCGCCCATGCCCGGACCCGGCTCGAAGCGCATGAAGCCGAACGGCTTGGTCGCGGCAGCGTCGACGACCTCCCAGACGTCGATCCCCATCCGGTCGCATAGCTGGGCGAGCTCGTTGACCAGCGCGATGTTGACCGAGCGGAAGATGTTCTCCAGCAGCTTGGTGAGCTGCGCGGCCTCGGGCGAGGAGACCTCCACGATCTCGTCGCAGATCAGGCGGTACAGCTCCTCGGCGCGGCGGCGGCACTCCTCGGTCACACCGCCGACGATCTTTGGGGTGGTGCGGATCGTGTGATCGGTGCGCCCCGGGTCGATGCGCTCGGGCGAGTAGGCGAGGCTGAATTCGCGCCCCGCGGCCAGCCCCGACTCCTCGAGGATTGGGAGCAGGCGCTCGCGGGTGGTGCCCGGATAGGTCGTCGACTCGAGCACCACGAGCTGGCCCTCGTGCAGGACCCGCGACAGTTGCGTCGCGGCGTCAACCAGGTAGCCGAGGTCGGGCTCACGGTGGTTGGCGAGCGGCGTCGGTACGCAGATCACGATCGACTCGCAGGCGGCGAGGGACCGGTACTCGTCGGTCGCGGTGAAGCGCTCCGCAACCGACCGCAGGCGTTCCGACGACACGTCCTCGACGTCCGACTCCGAGCGGCGCAGGCGCTCCACGCGCCGCGCGTCAGCGTCGACGCCGACGACCTCGCATCCGGCCTCCGCGAAGGCCACGGCGAGCGGCAGCCCCACGTAGCCGAGCCCGATGATCCCGACCTTCATGGCGCGTAAGTGTAGGTTGCGCGGTGGACTGGGAGTGCGGCCCAATGCGCGCTCAGACAGCAACCAGGTCGCGGAGCGAGGTGGCGATGGTTCCCGCGTCGTCGGCGACCCGGACGTCGGCGAGCAGGTCGATCAGGCGGCGGTTGAGCTCCGACAGGCTGTCCTGGCCATGCGCCCCTTGCTCCAGGCCCGCCACCGGGATCTGGGCCTTCGTCGCCGCCAGAACCGCAGCCAGCGCCAGGTTCGACGCGGACACCAGCAAAACGGCGTCGGGAGCATCCTCGGCGAACAGCTTCTCGAACGCGATCAGGCCGCGGGCGATCTGCCCGACCTCGTCGGCAGGCGCGGCGGGGAGGGCACCCTCGGGCGGGCGCCCGACGTCCACTCCCTCGGTCTCGAGCGCTGCCGCGAGCTCGTGCGGGCGGCCGTTCTCGCCGACGATTATGACCTTCATGTCCGCAGCCTTACATGCCCGCCGCGACCCCGTCGCGGTATGGGCCCCGGGCGACCGCGTCACGGCTCGGCCCCGGCGAATAGATTCCAGGGCGATGAAACGGCTTTTCGCGCCGCTGACCCTGGGCGTCGGGGCAACCCGGCACCTGATCTGGTACCTCAGCTACCAGATCACGGGCGAGCCGCGCGAAATGGCCCGCACGTCCCCCGATGGGCTCGCCTCACGGGCGGGGCGCACATAGACTCCTTCCGTCGATTTGGCGGCAGCCGAGGAGGATGATGCGATGGACGGGCTGATGATGGATCGCCCGCTCCTTGTCAAGCAGATCGCGGAGCGTGCGGAGTCGGTGTTCCCGCAGCGCGAGGTCGTCGCCCGGACGCAGGACGGAGTCGAGAGCTCGACCTACGGGCGGATCGTCGAGCGAGCCCGGCGGCTGGCCAGCGCGCTCGCGGGCCTCGGCGTCGGGCGCGGCGATCGAGTCGCCAGCTTCGCCTGGAACTCGCTTCGCCATCTGGAGCTCTACCTCGCGGTGCCGAGCATGGGCGCGGTCCTTCACACACTCAACATCAGGCTATTCGAGGAAGACCTCCGCTACATCGTGGATCACGCCGACGACCGCCTGGTCTTCCTCGACGCCTCGCTGGCGCCGGCGATGCCGCGGTTCGAGGGCACCCACCGCGAGGTGTTGATGCCGGACGGCCCGGGCGAGCGCGAAGGAGCGCTCGACTACGAGGAGCTGGTGGCCAGCGGCGACCCGGAGTTCGCGCTGCCCGACCTCGACGAGAACGCTGCGGCGGCCATGTGCTACACGAGCGGAACCACGGGGCGCCCAAAGGGAGTGTTGTACTCGCAGCGCTCGATTGTCCTCCACACCCTCGGCGCGGCGCTGCCGGACTCGATGGGCGTTCGCGAGGCCGACTCGGTGATGCCCGTGGTGCCGATGTTCCACGCCATGGCCTGGGGCATCCCGTACATCGCGACGCTGGTGGGAGCGAGGCAGGTTCTGCCCGGCCCCGACCTGACCCCGCGAGGGCTGGCGGAGCTGATCGCCTCCGAGGGCGTCACCTGGAGCGCGGGCGTGCCGACGATCTGGAACGGCTTCCTGGAGCTCGATCCGCCGCCCGATCTCTCCAGCGTGCGGGAGCTGAAGGCGGGTGGCTCCGCCGTTCACGAGCCCCTCATCCGCGCCTTCGACGAGCGCTTCGGGGTGAGCCTGGTCCAGGGCTGGGGGATGACCGAGACCAGCCCGCTCGCCGCGACCTCGCGCCTGCCGGCAGGGGTCGAGCTCTCGGACGACGAGGCCTACGCCCTGCGGGCCAGCCAGGGCCGCGTCCTGCCGCTGGTCGAGTTCCGCATCGACGAGGACTCCGGCGGCGAGCTGCAGGTCCGTGGCCCGTGGATCGCGCGGGCCTACTACGCGGACCCGACCGGCGCCGAGAAGTTCACCGACGACGGCTGGCTTCGCACCGGGGACGTTGCCCAGCTGGAGCGCGATGGCTTCATCAAGCTGATCGACCGCACCAAGGACCTTGTCAAGTCGGGCGGCGAATGGATCTCCTCGGTCGAGCTCGAGAACGCGATCATGGCCCACCCGGACGTCGTCGAGGCCGCCGTGATCGCGGTCCCCGACGAACGCTGGGGGGAGCGTCCCTGCGCCTGCGTCGTTCGCCGCGGGGGCTGTGAACTAGACGCAGACGGCCTCCGCGCGCACCTCTCCGACCGCGTGGCCAAGTGGTGGATCCCGGAGCGCTTCGAGTTCATCGACGAGGTGCCCAAGACCTCGGTCGGCAAGTTCGACAAGAAACTCCTGCGCGCTCAGTTCGCCGTCAGCGAAGCGGCGCTCGCCTCCGAGTCCCGCTGACGCTCAGGCGCTACGCCTTCAGCAGGCCTTCCTGTGCGCAGTCCTTCAATCGAAAACGGACCGAACGTAGTTGAGGTCGTGGGGTTCGCCCGTGCCCACAGTCGATCGCGGTTCAACGACCCCGCAGTACGCTTGCACGGTGGACACCGGGTTCCCCTCCCAAGACGCCCAGACCGACTTCAGCCGCGCCCGCAGGCGTCAGGTGCTGGCGCACCTGGCGATGCGCCTGCGAGGCGACGACGACGTCAACCTGATCCTTCCCTTCGAGGAGTTCGTCGAGGCCCTCGGCCACCGGGGCGAGCGCAGCCTGGGGCTCCAGACCATCCCCCTCGACTCGATCGTCGGCACGGTCGACCGCTGGCGCGAGTTCGACCGCCGCTTCCGCCCCACCTCGCAGCGGGTTCGTGGGCGCTGGCAGCGGATCGCCGAAGCCGAGCGCCGAGGCGAGGCGATGCCGCCGATCT
>VAYK01000227.1 GCA_005884985.1 Actinomycetota bacterium
TGCTGGCAACGGCCGACGGCTGGGCGCAGCGCGACGGACGCCCCTTTCTGCCGCGGGCGTTCTCGGTGGCCGAGGCACGACCGATCAACGGTGGGCTGCGGCTCGACATCCTGGTGGAGGCCGTCGGGCCGGGGACGGAGCGGCTCCCTCGGCGAGCTGGCGATGGAGGCGCCGATGGCCTGCGGCTTCGGGGCCTGCTTCGGGTGCGCGGTGCCGCTTGCCGACGGCGGTTACCTGCGGCTGTGCGTGGACGGCCCGGTGGTCAACGCCGCCGCGATCGAGACCGCGCTGGTGCCGGGGTCGGGACACTGATGGACCTGAGCGTCGAGCTCTGCGGGCTGCGCCTCGAGCATCCGGTGCTCAACGGCTCCGGCACCTTTGACGCGATCGCCGCCCAGCGCGCCTTCGGAACGGCGCTCCTGGACGAGTTTCCGTTCTCGGCCTTCGTCTCGAAGACGATCACCCCCGAGCCGCGGATCGGGAATCCGCCGCCGCGGATCTTCGAGACCCCCTCCGGGATGATCAACTCGATCGGCCTCCCGAACAAGGGGCTTTCCGGGTTCGTCGATCAGGACCTGCCGCTGCTCGCCGAGCTGCCGGTCCCGCTGGCGGTCTCGGTGATGGGCACGAGCCATCGCGAGTTCGCCAGCCTCGTCGAGGGGGTTGAGGGACACGCCGAGGTTGCCGCGCTCGAGCTGAACGTCTCCTGCCCTAACGTGGAGTCGGGGCTGATCATCGGACAGCAACCCGAGGAGACCCTGGCGCTGATCCGGGCCCTGCGTCCGCGCACGGAAAAGCCGTTGATCGTCAAGCTGACCCCGAACGTCGCCGAGCCGGTGACGGTCGCGCGCGCCGCCGAGGAGGGCGGTGCCGACGCCGTCTCGCTGGTCAACACGCTTGCGGCGGTGGCGATCGACCCAGGCACGCTCGACGCCTGGCTCGGCGCGGGCAGCGGGGGGCTCTCGGGGCCGGCCATCCGGGCATTCGCCCTCGGTCAGGTTCGCGAGGTCGCCGCCGCGGTCTCGATCCCCGTGATCGGCATGGGGGGCATCGAGTCCGGGACGCACGCGCTGGCCTTTCTGGCCGCCGGCGCGACCGCCGTTGCCGTCGGCACGGCGAACTTCCGCGATCCGCTGGCCGGGAACAGGGTGCGAGCGGAGCTCGAGGCGGCGCTCCGAGAGGCCGGGGCGGACTCGCTGTCCGCCGTGCGGGGCCGGATCGCAGCATCGACCTCAACCTAAGGTCGAACCGAATTTCCCCGGAACGCCGCTACCCCCCTTGTGTGGGCCACGAGGGCGGGTATATGATCGCCGCCGCCGATGGCTCCCTCCGTCGACACCGCCGCCGCTGTTCCACAGAGAACCCACGAACAGCGGATGCGGGCTCTGAGCAGGGCCAACGAGATCCGCTCCAAGCGGGCGAAGCTGAAGCGCGACCTGAAGGCCGGCAAGGTGAAGGTCGAAGTGCTGCTCCGCGATCCTCCCGACTACGTGCTCTCCGCCAAGGCCTTCGACATGATCGTGGCGGTGCCCAAGTACGGCCGGGTGAAGGCCAACAAGATCCTCACCGTGTGCCGGATCTCTCCCTCGAAGACGATCGGCGGCCTCTCGGCCCGCCAGCGCGGCGAGCTCGTCTCGCAGCTGCGACGGTAGCTCGCCAGCGGGCCACCAGGCACGGATTGCGACTGGCGGGGGGCGAGAAGACGTCGCCCGCGGCTTAGCTTCAGCGATGGAGCAGTCCTTCGCATAGGTCAGGATTGACGCCGTGTCCAAGGTATTCGTGATCACCGGCCCGTCGGGGGTCGGCAAGGGGACGCTGATCGCCGAGCTGCTACGGCGTGTGCCCGGCCTGGAGCTGTCGGTCTCGGCGACGACCAGGGAGCCGCGAGAAGCCGAAGTGGACGGCCGCGACTACCACTTCCTGGGCGGCGAGGAGTTCGACCGCCGCGCCCGAAACGGCGAGTTCCTCGAGCACGCCACCTACAGCGGCAACCGGTACGGGACCCTTCGCACGGAGGTCGAGCGGCGGCTCGCTGAGGGCCGCTCCGTCGTCCTGGAGATCGAGGTGCAGGGCGCCCGCCAGGTGCGGGCAGCGATGCCGGAGTCCGTGCAGGTGTTCGTCGCCCCGCCAGATCCGGCGGCGCTCCGCCAGCGGCTCGAGTGCCGTGGGACGGACTCCGGCGAGGCGATCGACGAGCGGCTGCGGACGGCGGAGCTGGAGCTCGCCGCGCAACAGGAGTTCGAGCACGTGATCGTCAATGACGAGATCGAGAGCGCCGCCGCGAGACTGGAAGAGATCGTGCGCAATGAGTAGGAGTGCGATCCCTGGCACTAGAATGCCCAGGAGATGATCAAGCCACGCGTCGACAAGCTGCTCGCCCAGACCGACTCTCACTACGCCGCCGTGCTCGTGGTGGCGAAGCGAGCCCGGCAGCTGAACAGCTACTACCGCGCCCTCGGAGAGGGCAGTTACGAGGAGTTCACGCCGCCGATGGTCGACACGCCGTCGCCCAACTACCTCACGATCGCGCTCGAGGAGCTGGCGGCGGGGAAGCTCAAATACCGCTACCGCGCCCCCTAGCCGGCGCGCGGGTGGGGCGCCCGAGATGGCCCGCATCCTCCTCGGCGTGAGCGGCGGCATCGCCGCCTACAAGGCCTTGGAGCTGGCCCGCCTGGCGACCCTGGCTGGGCACGGCGTTCGCGTGCTGATGACGCCCGCCGCGCAGCGATTCGTGGGGCCGGCCTCGTTCGAGGGCATCGTCGGCGCGCCGGTGCTGGCCGACGAGTTCGGGCGCGATCCCCTCCGTGGCGCCTTCCCTGGCGATCCACTCCCCAACCACGACCCCATCGGCCACCTCGAGCTGGCCGCCAACGCCGACGTCTACCTGGTCGCACCGGCGTCGGCGAACACGATCGCCAAGCTCGCCGCCGGGATCGCCGACTCGATGCTGACCACATCGTTCCTGGCCTGCCCGGCGCCGCGTGCCGTTGCCCCGGCGATGAACGACCGTATGTACGCGGATGCCGCCACCCAGGCGAACCTGGCGACCCTGCGCGAGCGCGATGTGCGGGTGATCGAGCCCGAGGAGGGAGCGCTCGCCTCGCGCGGCGAGAGGGGAGTCGGCAGGCTGCCGCCGCCAGACCGTCTGCTGGCCGAGGTCGAGGCGCTCCTCCACGCCGCTCGAGGAACGTGGGATGGGCTACGCGTGCTCCTCACCGCCGGCGGGACCCGAGAGCCGATCGACTCCGTCCGCTTCATCGGCAACCGCTCGAGCGGACGCATGGGGCTGGCGCTGGCGGAGCATGGCGCCCGGCGGGGGGCGCAGGTCACCCTGGTCGCGGCCAACGTCTCGCTTGAGGGGCCGGCTGGCGTGCGCCGCGTCGACGTCACGACGGCGGACGAACTCGCGGCCGCCGTCAGGGAAGAGTTCCCCGGCTGCCATGTTCTCTTGATGGCCGCCGCGGTCGCCGACTTCCGGCCGGCTCGGGCGGAGCCGGGGAAGATCTCTCGCGAGGAAAGCCGCGGCCTGGAGCTTCGCCTCGA
>VAYK01000063.1:0-6732 GCA_005884985.1 Actinomycetota bacterium
CGAATACATGGCCATCTGGCTCGGAATCACGCGCGTCGGCGGCGTCGTGGCCCTGCTCAACACGAATCTCGCCGGGCCCGCGCTCGCGCATTGCATCAACCTCGCCGCCCCCCGACATCTGATCGTGGCCGCGGAGCTCGTCGAACGGGTGACCGCCGTGCGGCCAGACCTCGCCGGCGCGCCGAAGATCTGGGTTCACGGCGCCGGTCACGACCACTATCCACGGATCGACGACGAGATCGAACGGTACGGGGGCGACACGCGGCCGGAGGCCGAGCGCCGGGCCGTGACCATCGACGATCGCGCGCTCTACATCTACACCTCCGGCACCACCGGGCGGTCCAAGGCCGCCAAGGTCAGCCATGCGCGGGTGATGCAGTGGAGCCACTGGTTTGCCGGGCTGATGGACGTTCGCTCGAGCGACCGCATGTACAACTGCCTCCCCATGTTTCACAGCGTCGGCGGCGTGCTCGCGACGGGCGCCGTCCTGGCGGGCGGCGGCTCCGTCGTCATCCGCGAGAAATTCTCGGCCCGCCAGTTCTGGAGTGATGTCGTCGACTGGGACTGCACGCTCTTCCAGTACATCGGCGAGCTGTGCCGGTACCTGCTGCATACCGAGCCGCACCCCCAAGAGACCGATCACCGGATCCGGATGGGTTGCGGCAACGGGCTGAGGCCGGACGTGTGGAACGCCTTCCAGGAACGGTTTGCCATTCCGCACATCCTGGAGTTCTACGCCGCGACCGAGGGCAACGTCTCGCTCGTCAACGTGGAGGGCAAGCCCGGGGCCGTCGGCCGCATCCCGCCGTTCCTGGCCCACCGGTTTCCGGCGACTCTCGTGAAATACGACGCCGACGCGGGGGCGCCCCTGCGCGATGCGCGCGGACGGTGCGTGCGCTGTGCGCCCGGCGAGGTGGGCGAAGCGATCGGCCAGCTTCCGGAGGACCAATCGAACGTCGGTCGCCGGTTCGAGGGCTACACGAACGAGGAAGCCTCGGAAGGGAAGATCCTGCGGGACGTCTTCGAACCGGGAGATTCCTGGTTCCGGACGGGCGACCTGATGCGCCGGGACGAGGACGGTTATTTCTATTTCGTCGATCGCATCGGCGACACCTTCCGCTGGAAGGGAGAGAACGTCGCCACCTCCGAAGTGGCGGAGGCGATTTGCGGGTTTCACGGAATCAAGGAGGCGAGCGTCTACGGCGTGGCCATTCCGGGCACCGACGGCCGGGCCGGCATGGCCACCATCGTCGCCGACGATCGTCGACTGGACCTCGCCGCCTTCCGGGCGCACCTGGCCGACCGCCTGCCCGATCATGCGCGCCCGGTATTCCTGCGCGTCCGGGACGATCTGGCCGTGACCGCCACCTTCAAGCACACCAAGAGCGCCTTGGTGAGGGAAGGCTACGACCCGGCCGCGATCGGCGACGCACTCTATTTCAACGATCGTGAACGCGAGGCCTTCGTTCGCCTCGACAAGGCGCTCTATGAGCGCATTCAGAACGGCCAATTCCAGCGGGGGCTCCGATGAAACTCGCAGGCCAAAGATCGGCGCGCGGGGCGCCGGGCCTGTGTGTGCTTTGGCTCGGTCTGGCGGGCAGTCCGGCCGCTCCCGCCGCCATGAGCGTCACGCCCGCGGATCCCACCCTCTCGGCCGGGCAGACGCAGCAATTCACCGCGAGTGGGGCCGTGGCACCGACCGGTGTGGGAGCGGGCGGCGAATACACGTGCGTGCGCCTTCCCGACGGGACCGCCCAGTGCGCAGGGCGGAACCAGTTCGGGCAGCACGGCAACGGGACCCTCGACGACTCCTCCGTTCTCGACCCCGTCAGCGGCATCACCACCGCGACGCGCGTCGCCGCCGGCGACGAGTACGCGTGCGCGCTTCTCGCGGACGGCACGGCGAGGTGCTGGGGACTGGGTGAGTCGGGGCAGCGCGGCGACGGGAGCTTCGGAACCTTCACTCCCGGCGACGTTCCTGTTGCCGTGGGCGGCCTCGCCGGCGCCGTCTCTCTCGCGACCGGGTATGGCCACACGTGTGCGCTCCTCGCCGACGCCACCATGCGGTGCTGGGGCGAGAACCGCCAAGGGCAGCTCGGGAACGGGGCCACCGCCGATCCCGGTACCCCCTACCCGGTGGCCGTGAGCGGCATCACCGGCGCCACCGCCTTCACGACCGGCGCCTATCACACCTGCGCGCGGCTGGGGAACGGCGCGCTGAGTTGCTGGGGACGGAATGGCGACGGGCAGCTGGGCAACGGGACCTACGCGGACTCGTCCACGCCGGTGCCGGTCAGCGGCATCACCACGGCCGCCGCCGTCAGCGGCGGGGGCAGCCACACGTGCGCGGTGCTCAGCGACGGCACGGTGTCGTGCTGGGGGGATAACCGGTTCGGGCAACTCGGTGACGGGACGACCTTCGGTCGGACGACATCGGTGCCGGTCAGCGGAATCACCGGCGCCGTGGCCGTCTCGGCCGGGTGGGGACACACCTGTGCGCTCCTGGGCGACGGTTCGGTCCAGTGCTGGGGGGATAACGAGTTCGGGCAACTCGGTGACGGGACAACCACCGCGCGGACGACACCGGTGCCGGTCGGCGCAGTCGCCGGCGCCGTCGCCATCACGGCCGGGTGGTGGCACCACACCTGCGCGCTCCTCGGGGACGGCACGGTGAAGTGCTGGGGGGCCAACGAGTGGGGCCAGCTCGGGAACGGGACGACGACACGCGCCCTCAGTCCCGTCACCATGAGCGGGACGGGAGTCACGTGGACGAGCAGCAACACCGCCGTCGCCACCATTGATGCCACCGGGCGCGCAACGTGCGTGGGTGCGGGAACCACGGCCATCACGGCCACCGACGCCTCCGGGGCCAGCGCCAGCACGACGCTCACGGTCGTCGGCGACGTCACCCTGTCGGTTTTCCGGACGGGCGCCGGCACCGGCACCGTGACCTCCAGTCCGCCGGGCATCAATTGCGGTACGGATTGCTCCGAGGCGTATGCGAGCGGGACGGTCGTGACCCTGACCGCGAGCGCCGCCAGCGATTCCGTTTTTGCCGGCTGGAGCGGATGCGACACCGTGTCCGGTGCGACGTGCACGGTGACCGTCGGTTCGGGCAGGACGGCCACCGCCACCTTCGACCTGAAGCGCTTCGTCCTCACCGTCGACAAGACGGGCCTCGTCGGCAGCCAGGCCAGCGTGACCTCCAGTCCGCCCGGGATCGATTGCGGCGCGGATTGCGCTGAAACGTACACGAGCGGCACGGTCGTGACCCTGACCGCGGGCCCCGGCCTCCTCTTCGGTAGCTGGAGTGGATGCGACTCGGTTTCGGGCACGACGTGCACCGTGACCATGAGCGCGACGAAGTCGGTCACCGCCGGCTTCATGCCCTAGAGGCGGCTTGCGGACATGGCATTCGATCAACTCCAGGGTGTCGTCGCCAGGCTCGAATCCAACATCGCGAGCGGCCCCATCGTCCCCACGGTGGGGCCGCAGGAGATTCGCGACTACCTCGGCTCGCGCTATGACTTCTCGAAGCCGGTGGCGCTCGACGAGGTCACCGACGACGTCGAACGGATGATGCGGACATGGCAGGTGCAGGTCACCCATCCGCGCTACTTCGGCCTCTTCAACCCGAGCGTGACCCTCGCGTCGGTGATCGCGGACACGCTGGTCGCCATGTACAACCCGCAACTGGCGGCCTGGCGTACCTCGCCGGCGGCGAACGAGATCGAGCGTCACA
The DNA here is from genome assembly GCA_005884985.1 of Actinomycetota bacterium. Taxonomy (GTDB): domain Bacteria; phylum Actinomycetota; class Thermoleophilia; order Solirubrobacterales; family 70-9; genus AC-56. The sequence goes on from VAYK01000063.1 coordinate 3,743, forward strand.
CCCTGGCCTGGCTGACGGCGAAGTTCGGCCTGCCCGCCGCCACCAGTGCGAGCTTCACGACCGGCGGGGCGGAGGCGAACCTCTCGGCAGTGATCGTCGCGTTGACGCGCGCGTTCCCGGAGTACGGCGAGGCGGGCCTCAGGAGCCTGGCCGCGTCACCGACCATCTACCTGACCCACGAAGCCCACTACTCGTTCAACAAGATCGCGCACATGACGGGGATCGGGCGCCGGGCGCTGCGCACGGTCGCCACCGACCGCGATCTCAGGATGGATCTCGGGGATCTGGCCCGGCGGGTGGCCGAGGATCGCCGTGACGGGCTCGCGCCGGTCATGGTGGTCGGTACGGCCGGGACGACGGCTGCGGGCGCGATCGATCCCCTGCCCGATCTGGCTCGCTTCTGCCGGTCGGAGGAGCTCTGGTTCCACGTCGACGCGGCCTGGGGCGGCGCGGCCATCCTCTCCCCGCGGCTCCGCGCTCATCTCGCCGGCATCGACGCCGCCGACTCGGTCACGTGCGACGCGCACAAATGGTTCTCCGTACCGATGGGCGCCGGGATGTTCTTCTGCCGGCATCCCGACGCGGTGGGCGAGGCGTTCCGCGCCCAGACCTCCTACATGCCGGGAAAGACGGCGGGTCCGGTCGTCGATCCCTACACCACCTCGGTTCAGTGGTCGCGCCGGTTCATCGGCTTGAAGCTGTTCTGCGCCCTCGCGCACCACGGCGAATCCGGGTACGTCGAGATGATCGAGCACCAGGCGCGCATGGGTGACCTGCTGCGGGAGTCGGTCCAGCGTGCGGGGTGGCGCGTCGTCAACCGCACGCCGCTGCCGCTGGTGTGCTTCACCCGGGATGGCCTCGTGGCCACCGAATTCCTGGCCGCCCTCTACGAGCGCCAGATCGCCTGGATGTCGGAAGTCCGTCTGGGCGACCAGGCGCCGGTCCTGCGTGCGTGTGTCACCAGCTTCCGGACCCAGGAGTCCGACATCGAGTGGGTCGTGCGCGAGATGAGCCGGCTCGCCGAGCCCGAGCTGAAGGTCACGGCGTGAAGAGCGAGACGATCGCCATCCACGGCGGCTACGAGGTCGACCCCACGACCAAGGCCGTGGCCGTGCCCATCTACCAGACGGTCGCCTACGCGTTCGACAGCGCCGACCATGGCGCGGCCCTGTTCAATCTCGAGGTCGAGGGATATCGCTACACCCGCATCGGCAACCCGACCACGGCGGTGCTGGAGCGGCGCGTGGCCGCCCTCGAGGGCGGCGTCGACGCGCTGTGCGTGAGCTCGGGCCAGGCCGCGGTCCACTATGCGACGCTCAACGTCACCGAGCTGGGCAGCAACATCGTTTCCGTTCCCCAACTCTACGGCACCACCCACACCCTGTTTGCCCACCTCCTGCCCGGTCAGGGAGTCACCGTCCGCTTCGCGGCCTCGGAGCGCCCCGACGCGATCGCGAAGCTCATCGACGACCGGACGCGGGCGGTCTACTGCGAAAGCGTCGGCAATCCCGCGGGAAACATCTGCGACATCGAGGCCCTGGCCGGCGTGGCCCACGACCACGGGGTTCCCCTGATCGTCGACAACACCGTGGCCACCCCGATCCTGCTGCGGCCGATCGACTACGGGGCCGACGTCGTGGTGCATTCGCTGACCAAGTTCATGGGCGGGCATGGCACGACGCTGGGGGGGGCCATCGTCGACAGCGGCCGGTTCCCCTGGAAGGAGCACGCGCGGCGCTTCCCGATGTTCAGCCAGCCGGACCCGTCGTACCACGACATGGTCTACACCGACCATTACAAGGAGGCGGCGTACATCGGGCGCTGCCGCAGCGTGTACCAGCGGACGACGGGATCGGTGCTGTCGCCCCTCAGCGCGTTCCTGCTGCTGCAAGGCATCGAGACCGTCGCCTTGCGGATCGACCGCCACGTGGAGAACGGCCGGCGCGTGGCGGAGTGCCTGAGGAAGGATCCGCGCGTGGAGTGGGTCAACTACGCCGGATTCCCGGAGCACCCCTCTCACGGGCTCGCGCGGAAGTATCTCGGCGGCCGTGCCTGCTCTCTCCTCACCTTCGGGGTCAAGGGAGGGCTCGAGGGGGGCAAGAAGTTCTACGACGCGCTCGGGTTGATCAAGCGTCTCGTCAATCTGGGCGACGCCAAATCATTGGCCTGCCATCCCGCGTCCACCACTCATCGACAGATGTCGGAGGACGAGCAACGGAGGGCCGGCGTGAGACCGGAAAGGCGCTCGAGGCGGCGCAGTCCGCTCGGCAAGGAGCAGTCCGATGAGCACACACGCGCAATCCACCGGGCTCGGGGGGTCGGGAAGAGCGGAGCGCCTCCACCATGCGGCGGTGACCCCGCGGCATGGATCGAGCCCGACGCGCCTCGACATCGGGCTCGTCAACAACATGCCCGACGCGGCCCTGAAGGCCACGCAGCGCCAGTTTCTCGCCCTGCTCCGGGCGGCGGCCGACGGCCTCACCATCAAACTGACGCTCTACACGCTGCCCGAAGTGCCCCGAACCGATTTCGGGCGGGACGAGGTGAGCCGCTATTCGGACCTGAGCGATCTGTGGCAGAGTACCCACGACGGTCTCATCGTCACCGGAACGGAGCCGCGGGCGGCGGACCTCAAGGACGAGCCATACTGGGAAAGCCTGACCAGGGTCCTGGAATGGGCAGAAGACCACACGTACTCGACGATCCTGTCGTGCCTGGCCGCGCACGCCGGCATCCTCCACCTCGACGGAATCGAGCGGCGTCCGCTCGGCGACAAGCGCTTCGGCATCTTCGAGTGCGTGCGCGTCTCCGATCACCCGCTGACGGCTGCCGCTCCGAGCCATCTGCGGATGCCGCAATCCCGGTGGAACGAGGTGCCCGAGGAAGCCTTGCTGGCCTGCGGCTATCGCGTGCTGACGCGGTCGGAGGGTGCGGGAGTCGACGCCTTCGTGAAGCAGAGGAAGAGCCTCTTCGTGTTCTTCCAGGGTCAC
>VAYK01000063.1:6905-12180 GCA_005884985.1 Actinomycetota bacterium
GGCGGGCAAGGTCACCAACACCTGGCGCTGCACCGCCGAGAGCCTCTATCGCAATTGGTTGCAGTACATCTGCGCGCAGAAGCAGCTGAAGTTATGCGCGGGATAGAAGTGGGGGCCGTGTCGCCCTTGCTTGTCATCGGTCTTCTCATGGCCTGTTCGCGCCCCGGGCCCCCCCACGCCGCCACCGCGCTGGGTTGGAGCCCTCAGACCAGGGTCGCCGGCAGCTGGAGTCCCAAGGCCGCTGCCGCCTACCTCGACCAGCGAGCAGACTGGTGGATGGGGTGGCAGGGGGCGGCCCGTGATCATGAGACGTTCTGCGTCTCCTGCCATACGGCGCTGCCGTACGCCCTCGCCCGCCCTGCCCTCCATAAGCCGCTGGCGGATGACGCTCCTTCCAAGGGCGAACGAAGACTCCTGGACGATGTCCTCAAGCGTGTACGCCTTTGGAAAGAGGCCGAACCGTACTACGGCGATCGTGACCGCGGCTCTGACAAGGCCATCGAGTCTCGCGGAACCGAAGCCGTCCTCAATGCGTTGATCCTCGCCCGCCATGACGCTCAGCGCGGCGGGTTCAATGAAGATACGCGGACCGCTCTCGACAACATGTGGGCGCTCCAGCAGACGACGGGCGATGAGGCCGGCGCGTGGCCCTGGCTTCAGTTCGATTTGCGCCCCTGGGAAGATAGAGACTCCCGGTACTATGGAGCCGCCCTGGCCGCGCTCGCCGTCGGCACCGCTCCCGAGAATTACCGGTCGAGCGCCGCGATACATAGCAATCTCGAGCGGTTGCGCGCGTATCTGGACCGCGAATACCCGAAGCAGTCCTTGTCCAATCGGGTGGTCCTGCTGTGGGCTTCGACGAAACTTCCCGGGCTCCTCGAAAGACAACGTGAAGAGTCCCTCGTCCACGACGTTCTCGGTGCACAACAATCAGACGGAGGCTGGAGCCTCTCTTCACTCGCCCGGCCTCCGGGAGGTTCAAGCCTGGTTTCGTATGTGCGGTCGTGGATAGGGAACGCGAGCGACGGTTATGCCACCGGCCTCGTCGCGTTCGTGCTCCTGGAAAGGGGCACGCCTCGCGACAATGTCCAGCTTCAAAAGGGTCTTTCCTGGTTGGTGGGCCATCAGGACAAGGCCGAAGGCTCCTGGCCCGCGTACTCCCTGAACAAGCGACGCGATCCATCCTCCAATATCGGTCGCTTCATGAGTGACGCGGCGACGAGCTACGCCGTGCTCGCGCTCACGCAAGGAAGCCGCTTTTGAATCGAGGGCACGCCGGCCGGCAGGAGGAGGGAATGTCGCTGACCGCCGCCGAGCTCGTCCGGGCCGATCAGGAGCATCTGATCCATCCCCTGCACCATCCCGTCGACAACGCCAGCACGGTCATCTACGTCCGTGGGCGCGGCGCCGTCGTCCAGGACATCGACGGGCACGAGTACATCGACGGGCTCTCGGGCCTCTGGAACGTCAACGTCGGGCACGGTCGCGCCGAGCTGGCGGAGGCGGCCGCGGCCCAGATGAAAGAGCTCGCCTACTTCTCCGGCTTCGTCGGCTCGTCGAACATCCCGTCGATCCTTTTGGCCGAGCGCCTCCTGGAACTCACCGACCACACGATGCAGGCGGTCTTCCTGACCTCGGGGGGCGCCGAGGCGAACGAGTCGGCGTTCAAGACCGCGCGCTTCTATTGGAAGGCGCGCGGCCAGCCCGGCAAGGTGAAGATCATCGCCCGCGACCAGGCCTACCACGGCCTCACGCTCCAGACCATGAGCGCCACCGGGATGGGCCCCGGCTACTGGAAGATGTTCGAGCCGCGCGTGCCGGGGTTCGTTCACATCCAGACCTGTTATCCATATCGATACCAGGGGGCGAAGCCCGGCGAGAGCGTGGGCCAGGCGGCGGCGAGGGAGCTGGAGGAGGCCATCCTCCGCGAGGGCCCCGACACGGTGGCCGCCTTCGTCGGAGAGCCGATCCACGGCGCGGGTGGCGTCTTCTACCCGACCGAAGACTACTGGCCGCGCGTGCGCGAAGTCTGCACGCGCCATGACGTGCTGCTGATCGACGACGAGATCATCACCGGCTTCGGCCGCACCGGCCGCTGGTTCGGCCTCTCGCACTGGAACGTGACGCCGGACATCCTTTCCTTCGCGAAGGGAGTCACCTCCGGCTATCTGCCCCTCGGCGGGATCATGGTCACCCGCGCGATCAAGGAGGTCATGGACTCCGTCGAGCCCGACGACCGCTGGATGCACGCCTACACGAACTCGGGCCACCCGACCTGTTGCGCGGTCGCGCTGAAGAACATCGAGATCCTGCAGCGCGAGCGGCTCGGGGAGAATGCGGCCAAGATGGGCGCGCGGCTCCAGGCCGGCCTCCAGGCGGCGCTGGGCGATCAGCCCAGCACGGGCGACATCCGGGGCGGGAAGGGGCTGCTCGCGGCCGTGGAGTTCGTGGAGGACCGGGCCACCAAGAAGAACTTCGCGAAGGACCTCAGGTTCGCCGCGCGCCTCAAGGCCGAGATGATGAGGCGCGGCGTGATCACGCGGACCCGGCCGGCGCTCGGCGCCCATCCCGCGCAGGGTGACATCCTGTTCTTCGCCCCCCCGCTCGTCGTCAGCGAGGCGGAGATCGACCGGCTCGTCGGCGCGGCGCGCGACGCCGTGGAGGTCGTGCTGAGCGCGGTCGGGTCATCGACAGTCAGCCGCTGATACCGCGCGGGCTCACCGCCGTGAAGATCGACTTCCAGCCGACCACCCAGTGTGAAGCCGCGGCGCTCTCGGACTTCCTCGGACGGATGTTCCCGCGCGCGGAGGCTTCGTTCCTGGCCGAGGAGCACATGGCCTGGAAGTACTGGTGCGTTCCCGGTCAGGTCGTCCCGGCGGTGCACCTGATCGACTGGACGGCGGATCCGGCGCATCCCGGAGCCGGCCTCTGGCTCCTGCGGCAGATCGGCGCCAAGGTCCCCGTGATGATCGCCACCGGCGGCAGCGCGATCACGCGGCGTCTCCTTCCCGTCATCGGTTTCCGTCCGCACGGTGAGCTCTGCACGTTCGCCCGCCCGCTGCGGCCGCTGAGGCAGGCGCTCGCCACGAGGCCGAGGAACTGGAGACTCCCGGGACGATTGCTGCGGAATACCGTCTGGCGCCTGTCGTCGCCGCTGTCGCTTCCGCGCGGATGGTCGGTGCGGGCGCTGGCCCCGGAAGAGGTTCCCCCGGAGTTGTGGCCTCAGCCTTCTGCCTCCACCGCCGTGACCGCGCGGGACACCGGGTTCTACCGGTATTTCGCGGATTCTCCCACTACGCGGCACGAGCTGTTCGGCCTGGAGAAGGGCGGCGACCTCGTCGGGTACTTCTGTCTCGCTTTCGCGCCGCACGTGGCGCGCATCGCGGATCTCTGGCTGCCGTCCATGAAGGTCGAGGACTGGTGCGCCGGCTTCCGGACGGCGGCGGTCGTGGCCGCTCGTGAAAGGGACGTCCACGAAGTATCGGCCTGGGCCTCGACCGCGCTGGGCAAGGAAGGGCTTCGTCGCGCCGGCTTCCGGCTGCGCGAGCGCGCGGCGGTGAGCCTTTTCGACGAGGGCAAGGTCTTGGAGGGAAGGACGCTGCACGCGCAGATGCTCGACTGTGACGCCAGTTTCTTCTCCGGAGAACTCGGGTCCTATCTGACCTGAGTCGAGCCGTGCATGCGAGCGGCAGGGCGACAAGCGGGGGCGTTCGATGAGACGGGCCAGCCGGTGCTCGCGGAAGAGTAGTGTCATGCGGCGCAGGGGGCGATTGGTGCCGCGCTCGGCGCGAGCGGGCCGGACGCCGCGCCCGGCCGCGCGGCCGGCGCCGGCGCGCCCGCGGCTCGAGGTGTGGAAGCTCGGCGGGGCGGCGCTCGCCGATGCCGAGGCCGTGCGCCGGGCCGTCGGGCTCGTGCAGAGGCACCCCGGGGACCTGGTCGTCGTCGTCTCCGCTCTCAAGGACGTCACCGACGGGCTGCTCGAAGGCGCCCATCGCTCCGCTTCCGGAGACGTGGCCGCGGCCAGCGCCCAGGCGGCGGCGTTCCTGCGCCGGCACCGCGCGCTCGTCCTGGACCTGGTCGCGCCCGGGCCGGATCGCCGCCGTCTGCTGTCCGAGGCGAACCGGGCGGCCCGCGAGTACCGCGAGATCTGCCGGGCGGTGGCGGCGTGCGGCCATCTCTCGCCCCGGACGAGCGACGTCCTCGTCTCCCGCGGCGAGCGCGTGGCCGCGGCGGTCGTCGCCGCGGCGCTCTGTGCGGCTGGCCGCGCGGCGGCGAGGGTGGACGCGCTCGACGTCGTATCCACCGACGGCCATCATGGCGCGGCGGCCCCGGACCTGGCCGAAACGCGCCGGCGCGCGCGGAAGGCCCTCCCGGCGCTCCTGGCCGCGCCCTCGGTGCCTCGCGCGTGGTCCTGTGGAAGGGCGTACCGGGCATCCTCACCGCGGACCCCGGCCACGTCGCGGATGCGCGGCTCATCCCCCAGCTCCACTACCGCGAGGCGGCGGAGGTCGCGTACTTCGGCGCCAAGGTCCTGCATCCACGCGCTCTCATCCCGCTCGAGGGGAGCCGGATGCGGCTCCACGTACGGTCCTTCCTCAGTCCGGAGGCTCCGGGCACCTAGGTGTCCGCCCGGCGCACGCTCAGCCGCTACCCGGTGAAGGGCCTGGCCGTCGAGGCCTCGCAGGTCCTCGTCACCGTCGCCGGCAAGGGCATGATGGGCGTGCCCGGCATCGCCGCCCGCACCTTCGGCGCGCTCCACGGCGAGGGCATCTCCGTCTCGACGATCTTCCAGGCCTCTTCGGAGAACTCGATCGGCTTCACCCTCGGCGAGGAGGACGCGCCGAGGGCGGTGGACGCCTTGCGCCGCGTCTTCAAGGACGAGATCGCCTCCGGCCTCATCGACGGCGTGACCGCGCGGCCCGGCGTGGGAGTGGTGGCCGCGGTGGGAGAAGGGATGGCGGGGACCCCGGGCATCGCCGCCCGCGTGTTCACCGCCCTCGGCGGCGGCGGAGTCAACGTCTTGGCCATCGCCCAGGGCTCCTCCGAGCGGAACATCACCTTCGTCGTCGACCGCTCACAGCTGGCGGAGGCTGCGCGCCGGATCCACACCACGTTCCAGCTCGCGAAGATCGGCGGCGGGAAGAGTCCGGAGCACCTGCGCACCGACGTGGTGCTGCTCGGCTTTGGGCACGTCGGGCGCGCGCTGGCCGCCCTCGCCGCGCACAACGGCCACGCCGGGGTCAAGGTGGTGGGGCTGCTCGACCGGTCCGGCTAC
>VAYK01000228.1 GCA_005884985.1 Actinomycetota bacterium
CGATGAGCTCCCGCACCGCGCTTGGCTCGCGGACGACGTCCCGGCCAAAGACGTCCACGCGACCGGCGTCCGGCCTCAGCAGCGTCGTGAAAACGCGGACGAGGGTCGTTTTGCCCGCTCCGTTGGGCCCCAGGAGGCCGAACACCGTGCCCTCCTCGATTCCCAGGGACACGCCCCCGAGGGCGACAGTCTCCCCGAAGCGCTTGACCACGCCTTCCGCGAGGACGGCAGGTGCGTCGGTCGTAGGAGCAGTCATAGAGGCTGGACGCTAAAGGAACATGCGCGCTCTCATGACCCGGGAAGCCAAGAGTGGCTGGGTCCGGCGCTCGCCAGCCGCACACTCGGGAGTTCTGAGACAACCGCTAAGGCCAAAGGAGATAAGCATCGACGACGAAGGTCAGGCGGTCGAGTTGGTGCGCGCGGCGCGGCGGGTTTGCCCTTACTCCAACGCTACTCGAAACAACATCGAAGTGAAGCTGACTGCCAATCAGGCTCCGGTCGACGAGGCGTGAAGCAGCCCGCCAGCTAGCCCGCATGTGCCGAGTCTAGGCACAACCGCAGGCATCCTGGCCCCCAGTCGCCGCAGAAACCGGTCACCCGAAGACAAGCCGCTACCAACCGTTTGGGAGAGCCATCACGCAGGAAACGCCGCCCAACGAGCGAGCGGCGTTCCCGGAGAGCCGCCTGTCCCGAAAAACCCAAGCAGTCGTCTCCGCCATTCCCATCGGCAGCTATCGCACGGGCTTTAGAAAATATCCTGCTTCTGGGTAGCGCGTTCAGGTAGGTCCGTCCTCGGCTATGTGGCCAGCTCGCGTCCTCCGGCGTTCGAAACGCCGATCGAGGCGTGCGCGCGCATTGCCGTCCAGCGGCCCCGTTCTCGCGCTGGAAGACCGCCGTTGATCCGTTCCGATCGCGCGGTTCCCTCCGGCAGTGGGAAGGCGCGACTCGTCCGCCGCCCAGCCCACATCCCAGGCGGTGAGCCGGCTCCACTCGATCTTCATTCCGGCGAGGCGCGGCAGCTGTGCGGGCCCGGCTTGCCTGCGCCGGCCGCGCCGATCGGCATCGGCGATAATCGACCCCTTGCGCCGCTTCAACCTCTTTGCCGCCGAGCTTCAGCACGACGCCGACGACCCGGTGGGCTATCGAACCGGTTATTCGCGCTTGGCGCCCGGGATCGGAGCGTCGATGCTCGCCGGGACGGTCTACGAGCTCCCCGAGGGCCAGAGCATCTGTCCCTACCACTACGAGCATGGCGACGAGGAGTGGCTGATCGTCCTCGACGGCCGGCCAACGGTGCGCCACGTCCAGGGCGAGGACGAGCTGGACGCGGGGGACGTCGTCTGCTTCGCGGCCGGTCCCGAGGGAGCGCACAAGGTGACCAATCCAACGGATGCAGCCGTGCGGGTGCTGATGGTGTCGACCCGGCGCATGCCGGCCGTCGTTGTCTATCCCGACAGCGACAAGATCGGCGTTTACACGGAGGAGAAGCGCGACGACGTCATCGTGCGGCGCGACAGCAAGGTCGATTACTGGGACCGCGAGCCCTAGCGGCTAAGTATCCGACCGGAGCCGTCCCGACAGCTGCAGCGTGATCAGCACGGCCGGGAGGGCATAGAGCGGCTGGCGCCACCCCCGTTTCGGTCTGCCTAGCGCCACAGGCAGAAGAAGCCCCCGCCTGCGAGCCGATCGCGCCGAAGCATGCGGAGACTGCAACCGCAGCGGGCCGAGACGCATACCCGGGTCGCTACGCTGCCGCGGTGCAGCCGGAGGGCGGGCAGTCCAAAGTTCGAGGTCCAGCGGTGGCGGTGCTGGGGGCGCTGGCGCTGCTCGCGGTGATCGTGGCGCTCGCCGCCTTGCTGGACATCGGTCCGTTCGGCAACGACGGCGGCAACAGCCAGCTTTCGAAGGCCCAGTTCGTTGCCAAGAGCGACGAGATCTGCAAGAACGCGCACGACCAGTTCGTCGCTCTTCAACAGGCTCCGCCGAAGACCTCGAGCGAGGCGGCCGCGCTCCAGCAGAAGCTGATTGCGATCTCGGTGAACGAGCTGAATCAGATCGGCACGCTTGGTGCCCCCTCCGATCTCGAGCCGGCGCTCGATCGCTACCTGCGCGCCCGCGAGCGGGGGATCAGGGTCTTGAAGGAGGGCCTGAAAGCGGCTCAGAACAACGACCCCGTGGCCTACGAGAGGAGCAAGCGGAAGATCTTCCAGGGACAGGGCGAGCGGACGCGATTGGCGCACGCCGTGGGCTTCACGGTGTGCAGCAGCGCATTCTCGGGAGCTGGCGGCAGCGGCCAGTAGCGGGCTAGCGACCTCGCCGCCGCTGCCCGCGACGTCCCCCTCGCTCGCGCTGGGCCAGCCACCCGAAGCCGATCGTCATCGCCAGGTTGGCGGCGCCGGCCAGCCACATTCCGGTCCGCGCCCCCGGTCGCGAGAAGGCCGGCGAGCGCGACCACAGCGCGTCGGTCGTAAGCTCGGTGCCTCGCAACCAGGCCAGAGCCCACCAGTCCTGGGGGTCGCCGCGGCGGTCGGCGACGGCGTGAGCGGCGGCGAAGGTGAGCCAGATCGGGCCGCAGCGGCGGAACAGGTGCTCGGCGTCGCGCGAGGGCTGGTCGTGCCCGAGCACGGCGAGGGTCGCGGCCGGCGCCAGGATCGCCGCGGACCCGAGCACGAGGTCGAAGGCGATCATGTTGCGGTTCGTGAGGCGCAGGGCGCGCTCGGCGTCCATGGGAGCGATCCAACCACATTGCTTGGCTGGACGCGCCGCTGGTCGCAGGTGACCGTGCCTCAACCAGCTAGCAGGGAAAACCGCCAGCGGGGCGAATCATGCCGCCGTGAGCAAGACGGCCACGAAGTCTCGTCCGACCGAGTCCCGTACTCGCAGCGCACAGTCACGTTCGCCGCGCAACGGCCGGCAGGCGCGGCCGAACGGGAAGACGCTCTCGACCTACATCACCGAGCGCTTCGACGAGTTCTCCCGCTCGCAGAAGGACGTTGCCCGCTACATCGTCGACCATCTCGACGAGGCCGCCTTCCAGACCGCCGAGGAGCTGGCCCGCCGCGCCAATACCTCATCCTCGACCGTGGTCCGCTTCTCGCAGGCGCTCGGGTTCGAGGGTTATCCCGAGCTTCAACAGGCGGCGATTGAGGAGTACCGCAACCGCGCGCCGGAGCAGGACGGCGCGGGCCAGCTGTTCGACTTCGACCACTCCGAGTTCGAGTCGTCGCTGGCCGCCGACCATGGAAACGTCGAGGACACGGCTCGCAACCTCACCCGCGAGCAGGTCGAGGCGTGCGTCTCGGCCCTGGGCTCGGCGCACCGGGTGATGATCGTTGGCGTCGACCAGATGGCCTTCTTCGCCAGCTACCTGCGCCAGCTCCTGGCCTTGCTCGACATCCGCGCCGAGGTGGTCGCCAGCCCGCGCCAGGACTCGATCACGCGGCTCGGCCGCGTCGACGAGGACACGCTGGTGATCGCGTTTTCCGCCGGTCGCGCCCACCCGCTGGTGGTCAGGGCGATGAAGCTGGCCCGGCACCGCCGCGCCCGTACGCTCTCGATCAGCGACGCCACGCTCTCCGAGGTCGGCGAGCACGCCGAGCTGACGCTCTATTACTCCTCGAACAGCCCCTCGTTCACGCGCTCCAACGCGGCCCTGCTGGGAGTCGTCCAGGCGCTCGCCTACGGCATCTACGCGCGCGACAAGGCGGCGTTCAAAGACCGCATCCGCGCCTTCAAGCTGAAATAGCCCATCGTCCCCCGAGCTGCTCCCCGTATATTTGGGGTCGATGGCTGAGAGGGCGACATTCCGGGTCAAGCGCGGCCTCGCCGAGATGCTCAAGGGCGGCGTGATCATGGACGTGACCACCGCCGAACAGGCACGGATCTCGGAGGAGGCGGGAGCGGTCGCGGTGATGGCGCTGGAGCGCGTCCCGGCCGACATCCGCGCCGCCGGCGGCGTCGCGCGGATGGCGAGCCCCAGGGTGATCAAGGAGATCCAAGAGGCGGTGACGATCCCGGTGATGGCGAAGGCGCGCATCGGCCACTTTGCGGAGGCCCAGGTGCTGCAGTCGCTGAAGGTTGACTACGTCGACGAGTCCGAGGTCCTGACTCCGGCCGACGAAGCGAACCACATCGACAAGCACGCATTCGAGGTTCCGTTCGTCTGTGGCGCCATCAACCTCGGCGAAGCGCTCCGCCGGATCGGCGAGGGCGCAGCGATGATCCGCTCAAAGGGGGAGGCCGGGACGGGCAACATCGTCGAGGCGGTTCGCCACCTGCGCGGGATCGTCGGCGGCATCAAGCAGCTCGGCGCGCTGGGCCGCGAGCAGCTCTCTGCCCAGGCCAAGGAGCTGGGCGCGCCCCTCGAGATCGTCGAGGAGGTGGCGGAGGGCGGCTGGCTCCCGGTGCCGCTGTTCTGCGCCGGCGGTATCGCGACCCCGGCCGATGCCGCGCTGGTCATGCAGCTGGGCGCCGAGGGGAACTTCGTCGGCTCGGGGATCTTCAAGTCGGAGGACCCGGAGCGGCGGGCGCGGGCGATCGTCGAGGCGACCACCCACTTCAACGATCCGGAGCGCGTCGCCGCGGCCTCGATCGAGCTCGGAGAGCCGATGCGCGGCGACGACATCGGGCAGCTCGCCGCCGAAGGAGAGCTGCTGCAGCAGCGCGGGGTCTAGGGGTGGCTGATCGCCACGGCCTGTCGCCCCAGCGCGGGGAGGCCGAACGGCTCCGGATTGGCGTCCTGGCCAGCCAGGGCGACTTTGGCGCCCATGCCGAGATGCTGCGCTCGCTGGGCGCCGAGCCGATCGAGGTGCGGACAGCCGAGGAGCTCAGCGGCCTCGACGGGCTCATCATTCCGGGCGGCGAGAGCACCACGATCACGAAGGCAATCGAGCGCGACGGGCTCGAGCCGGCAATTCGCGCCCACGCCGATTCGGGCCTTCCGATCCTCGGTACCTGCGCCGGAATGATCGTCTGTGATCGCGAGCACCTGGGGCTGGTGGACGCGGCGGCGCGGCGCAACGCCTTCGGGCGCCAGATCGCGAGCTTCGAGGTCGAGCTCAAGGTTGGCGGGATCGGGCCCGATCCGATGCGCGCCGTGTTCATCCGGGCGCCGTGGATAGATGAGCACGGCGCCGAGGTCGAGGTGCTCGCCAGCGTCGACGACCGCCCCGTGGTCGTCCGCCAGGGTCAGATCGTGCTCTGCGCCTTCCATCCGGAGCTCACGGACGACTCGCGCCTCCACGCCCTGCTGATGGCGATGGCCACCGCCGCGCGCAACCGCGCGGCGGAGGTGCGAGGCATAAGCTCTCGGGGGTGAGGGATCCGCGAGTCGAGAACCTGGCCCGGATCCTGGTTCGCTACTCGGTTGAGCTGAAGGACGGCGAGACCTGCCTGATCGAAGGGCCTTCTGCCGGCGAGCCCCTGATCGCCACCGTCTACGAAGAGGTCCTCAGGGCAGGGGGACATCCGGTGGTCTCGATGTCCATCGAGGGACAGGCCGCGACGTTCTTCAAGCATGCCTCCGACGCCCAGCTCGAGTGGGTCTCCCCCCTGGCCGAGTGGGCGGCCGAGGAGTCCGACTGCCGGATCGGGATCGGCGCCGACACCAACACCCGGGAGCTGTCCAGCGTCCCGCCGGAGCGGCAGTCGAAGCGCCGCACGGCGACGCGTCACCTGATGGAGAAGACCCTGCGCCGCGACGCCGAGGGAACGCACCGGTGGGTCTACACCCTGTTCCCGACCAATGCCTACGCCGCCGACGCCGAGATGAGCCTGGGCGAGTTCGAGGACTTCTATTACCGAGCGTGCCTGACCGATGACTCCGACCCGCTCGGCGCCTGGCAGCGCGCCTCCGATGAGTGCAAGCGCCTCGCCGACTGGGCCCAGCACCACGAGGAGGTGCGAGTGACGGCGCCCGGCACCGACATCAGGCTGGGAATCTCCGGGCGCACCTTCATCGTCGCCGACGGCACGCGCAACATGCCGGACGGCGAGTTCTTCACGGCGCCGATCGAAGATTCGGTCGAGGGCGAGGTGAGCTTTCACCTGCCAGCGATGGTCGGCGGGCGCGAGGTGGCGGGCGTGCGCCTTCGCTTCGAGTCGGGAAAGGTCGTCGACGCCGCCGCCGATCGCGGCGAGGAGTTCCTGGTCAGCCTGCTCGACACCGACGACGGTGCGCGCCGGTTGGGCGAGCTTGGCATCGGCACCAACTACGGGATCGACCGCGGGACCCGCGACGTCCTGCTCGACGAGAAGATCGGCGGCACCGTGCACATGGCGGTTGGAGCGAGCTATCCGGAGTGCGGCGGGAAGAACGAGAGCGCCGTCCACACGGACCTCGTCTGCGACCTGCGGCGTGGTGGCCGCATCGAGGTCGACGGCGAGGCGTTCCAGGAGAACGGGCGCTTCCTGGTCTGAAATCGAACGTCCCGGCCAGTGGGCGTTCCGCAACTTTTCGCTTCCCGCGTTGTTTCGACCGACGCGACACCGTTAAAGCTTCTGTGCCAGGGGCTTGGTGTCGGATCGAAGCAAATGGGATGCCGATGCCAATGGCGGCCGGGCCGGGGCCCGGCCGCCGTCACGTCTGGGTTCCTAGTATTCGGGCATGTCCGGGCACTCGAAGTGGGCCCAGATCAAGCACCGAAAGGCCG